>CAZGJY010000008.1:0-14562 GCA_964525725.1 uncultured Methanosarcinales archaeon
AGTTAACATCTCGGTTTAGCCTTCTTCGTTTTGGTTCCCACTCAAAAAAAAGCAAGAACTAGTTACATTAGGAAATTATCCAAGAAACAATCAAAAAATGACCTGATTGCTCTGCAACCTTGGCTGTGTTCCAGATACGTTTTTCTTGTGTTGTGACCTGAGAATCCTATAGTCCGGGTACGATGCAACGGAAAAAGGTACGATGCAATGGCCGGGATTCGAACCCGGATCAACGGCTTGGAAGGCCATCATCTTAACCGTTAGACTACCAATGCATACTGAGCAAAAAACGACACTTTGTTTATAAAGTTTGCCTGCTGCAACAGCCGCAAGAATAATTATTCGGCGTTGCCAAATAGGTAGCTTTCTCGACGGAAGAATATCCTCAAAATTGAGGCTGACAGTAACAATTAAATAGGGTAAGAGCCAAAAACGCACTATTCAGACGGTTACGTCCGAAGGTGAAACAAATGATGTGTCCTAAATGTAGAAGAATAACAGGATGGTTATTTTTGATAATTGGTATCGTATTTTTGCTAGCTAATCTCAACGTATGGACGTTCTGGGGAATCCAGTGGTACAGCGCACTCTTCATCATATTCGGCTTGACAAAAGTCTGCTCAGCAGGCTGCGAAGATTGCCAGAAGATGGGCAAGAAATAAGCTCATATTTTTTTTAATTTTTCTGTTCTTCAATCTGTTTCTCAAGGCGAGTCAAGAATAATTGGAAATCGTCTTTGTGTACACAAGCGCCGCATGCGTGCGTATGACCGCCGCCGTAGCCTTTGAGTCCTTGAATCGCGTTCTGGACAAGCTGCGGCAGGTTGTATCCTTCGCCGCATCGCAGACTGCATTTGAATTCGTCGCTCTTGAGACGTGCGATAAGGATTATTTTCTGCGGATAGAGATACAAAAGCTGGTTCGACAACTCGCTTGTGACGCTGACAATTTTTGGATTGTATTCAAAGAGGACCAGACGCTTCGCTTTCTCTGCTTTTCTCTTTGCGGCTTGCAAGAGCGATTCATACTCTCCAGCGACTTGGTCGTAGCGTTCATGCAAGAAACTTGCGTCCTTGTTTGTGTGATCGTCAAGTTCGCTGAGCCCATTTATTCTGCCAAACGCAAAGATACTCTTCTTGACGTCGTCAGTGTTTCCTTTGAGATTGAACGTGAGCAGTTTGACGTATTTGCCGATCTGCGAATTGAAGAGTGCATCGGCAGGATTGGTGAACGTGCCATCCAACAGAGCCGGATTCTGATCGGCAAACTTTTTCGTCACTTCGTTGAGCTGCCAATCAGACACACTTCCCAAGACACAGAGCCATTCATCCTCTTTTGCGACTTGATACGCCCAATATGATGTGCAACGATTGTCGTCTTTCTCATAATCGTGCGGATTGAAATAAATTATATGTTTTCGATTGCTCGCGAAACTTGCTTGCGAGTCGTGATGATCTATCCAGATGAGCGGCACGCTGATCGCATCGGCAAATCCTGCGTCAAGCATCGGTTTATCGAGCACGATGACGAGATCCGGACTGTACGATTCATAGACTTGCGCATATTGTTCGCGAAGAACTGGCGTCGATTTGATGATGATCCCTTTCTCTTTTGCGCAGATGCGTTTGATGAGGCTGTAGGATGAAAGACCGTCGACATCGTCGTCGAAATAGATGAGCGTCTTCTTGGATGCGTCGATCTTCTGACGGATTGTTGCGATGAGGTCTTCACGTGCGGACATAGGTGCATAAAACGAACGAGTGGTTTAAATGTGTTTAGCCTGTTGATAGAAATACTCACTTCTTGGCTATCGACCAGAGCACATCAAAATATTGCTGGAAGCTCTGGGCTATTCTTTTATTTTGGATCATGAAGCAGTACGGCTCTTTGTCCCAAAGGAATATGTAGACTGAATCGTCGAGGATGTCCATGGCAGATGGACTGACATAGCCCTTTGGCAAAAAACGGAGAACTGTGTGTTTTTCTTTCTGACGATCTTTTGCTTGCGGATTGTCTTTATCAAGCAAAATCTTGAGTGTCTGTTTCTTCTGTGCACTCTTGAGGCTTATATTTTTGAGAAATGTCCGCAATGAGCCAAACGCATAGTCTTGTTCAGCGAAACCTATGATCTTTATTATGCCGCCGCGTGGCGTATCCTCTACAATTCGCCGGAATGCTGTGCGAAAACCATCGAAGCCTTCGTAGACTGCTGTTGCAGTCTGTGCGCTTTCTGCTTGAATTCCTTCGAGCATCGGAATCAGTTTACGAATTTCAGATTGACGCTCTTCTTCTTTTTCCAACAACGCTTGCGGTTTTACTGCACTGTAATGTGTTCCATCCTTCTGGACAGTGTATGTCACAAGCCCTTTCTCTTTGAGAGAATCAAGTGACACATAGACACGAGAATTTGCAATGCCTGTTGATTTTATGATTGGTCCCGTTGTTGTGTTTGGATGCTTGAGGAGGAAGAGAAATATATCTGATTCGTTGGCTGTGAGGCCTAGTTTGGCTAGTTGTTCTTTCATCAACTGTGAAGATGAGCTTTTGCTTATAAATATTACTCTCCTGAAAAGGAGAAAGACAATTCATTACTAATCATGAGTATTATCCAATTATGAAAATTCCAAAGATCACATTGGATTTTGTTGAGTACCTCAAAAATGCGAAAGACAAAACAGTACGCGTCAAGGATCTTAAAATTAGCGTGTTTGGAAGTGTTTTCCCACCCGCAAGTGCCTATTCTGCGAGTACGAGAAGAACGTATGATGCTTTGAGTGCACAATTGGGCGGTAAACAAGTTCTGGACATAGGCACGGGTAGCGGCGTCTTAGGTTTGCTTGCAGCACTCTGCGGCGCGTGTGTTGACGCAATTGATTGTGATTCCGTTGCAGTTTCTTGTGCTGCATATAATTCCATCGAAAATAATCTCCCTATGAAGGTTTGGCAGAGTGATATGTTCGCATCCGTGCCTCCGAAAAAATATGACTTGCTTATCGCCAATTTGCCCATTCTACCACACAAACATGACTGCGTTGCATTATTTGATTCAGGATATCGATGCCACAATGAGCTTTTTGCAAAAGGTGCAAACTATCTTGCACCCAACGCCCCTATTTTGATGACAACCGCAAATCTTGTGCCGACACAATTTTCTACAATCGAGCAACTTGCGATGAAACATTATTTTGTTCCAACTATACTGTCGTCAGAAAAAGATTTAGGATATGTGTGGCGAACGTATTTCTTTTCACAACACAAACAAACAAGAGGCTCACTAACATGAGCACTCAAATGACACAGAGAAAAGCGATTGCAGCGGCGGCAATCATATCATTCAGCGCGTTCGGTATAGAGGCAATACTCCTTAAAACGGGATATGAGATGCATAAGCAACTCTCAAAAAAAACGACGCAACGAGATTTGGAGACTTTCATCGTGAAAAGCGAAGGCCGTTTGCATGTTGCTCGCGAAGTTGATGGTATTCTCACGTCAGTATCGAGCTGTATATATCAAAACAGGAATGCATATCGTATCAACTTGCGTGAATGGAATACGACGTACACATTGTACCAACTGCAACCACGAGGCCCAACTGATGTGTATATCGATGGCGAACCGGCAGGTCAGCCGCAAACAAAAACTGCGCTTGAGTTGTACAAAAAAACTGTTCCAGAGATGTGGGATACAAGCGGACTGGCTGCAACTGCGTTTGAGAAATGGTGATTTTTGTTAATCGCTTGAGAATCAGTGCATCGGCTGCTTGAAGAGCTGCTCGTTGATCTGGAGCGCATTCGTCTTCGCCTGATATTGCCGGAACTCGGGATCAAGCTGGATGACAAGAATATCGTCCTGGTATTTTTTCTGGAGAAGGACGCCTTTTGTCAGCAGAGCTTGCGTGAGCTGTTTGACCATCTCTGTCGGCAAACCGATTCTATGGCTGATGTCAAGATATGAGAGATAATTGTGCGAGTCGAGCAGATATAATTGAGCGAAGACTTCTTGCTCTCGTAACGTCAATGGTTGGACATGGAATCTGTCTTCTTCTGACTCTTTTGTCTTGCCTTCGAGAAGCATCAAAATCTGTTCCATCTTCTCGTTGAGCTTTTCTACTTTGGCGTCTAATTCAAGAACGTGTTCGTAATTCGCCTGGATCTCGTTCGTGCTCTCGTTGATCGCTTCGAGATGTTCATCAAGCTCTTCCTTTACTTTGGCGAATGATGATTTGATCGATCGTTCTAAATCGTCTGAAGAAGCTCTCAGTGGTCGTTTCGGCCGTGTCAATGCATCGAGCTGCGTAAAAAAATCCACTGAATATTCACCCCAACTGTAAATCGTATTGTCTGTGCGCAGGAATTTGTTTATAAAGGTTACTGTGAGGATTTTCCGTCGATGGAATTTTCTTTGCGCAAGATATTGACGAGAATTTTTCGCGAATTTTTTTAGAGAGAATTACAGAATGACTAAAAAAAGTTCTGTGCGCAGGCTCACCTGACTTTTTTCTCTTTTGCGAGACGCAAGAACATGACTGCTTCACAGATCGGAACGGCAATCTGCACTATGATTGCGATGAATGAGAGAAGAACGGATATTTCACATGCGCCCATTATGATATAGAGCACGCCGATCGCTTTAGACATGTTTGCAATGACGGGTCTGATACGCACCAAGAAAATTCCCATGAGCAGATCAAGAATGCCGCCGATGATGAGAATGTAAATGCTGCCTGCCGAATTCTGCAAATTCTCAAACGGAGTCGCTATGATGAAGAGTGTCTGCAAAACGATGGCAATTAAAACGATTGTCCGCAACGCTTCTTCATTCTTTGCGAGCGTGTAATAACCGCGCAGAACGAGGATTGACAATAAAAGAATAATCACGTTCATCAATTTTTCAATGACGATAATCGGTCCGCTCAGTTTGAAGATTGTTATTGCACTGATCAAGAATAATTGTGGTATGAATATCGCCGCAAGTATGATTGCTGCGATGCCTGCGAGTTTGTAGATTTTTTTGCTCATCGGAATGTTAGTGCAATAAATTGCATCATTACTACTCTGCCACAAATTCTAATATATAATTCCATTGTTTCTTGCTGCATCAATCACTGATTATTTTTGTTTTTTGGCTTTCCGCCAATTTGCCGCAAGCTTATTTGCTCACTTAGTGCCAGGCTTTAAGTGGATTTTAGAGGAAGAGAACTGCTGCGTAACAGTGAACAGCTGTAGAAAATAATGGACAATTGATATTTTGTTTCTCACTACTTAAGTCTTTCTCCGAAAGGCTTAAATACAAGCCGAGCATATATCGAAAGAAATGATTGTCATTCGAACACCACTGCGAATATCTTTAGGGGGCGGAGGAACGGATCTTCCCTTCTATGCTGACAAATTCGGCGCTTCGCTCATCACCGCTGCGATCAACAAATATGTCTATATCACAATCAGTCCGACGATACAGAAAGACATCAAGCTCAATTATTCTCAGACAGAGCACGCGGAACACGTCACGAAAGTGAAGCATCCACTCATCCGTGAGGCACTTATTCACACAAATAATCTGACGAACATCGAAATCCATTCGAGTTCCGATGTTTTGTCCGGAACAGGACTTGGCTCATCATCGTCGTTCCTCGTGGGCTTGCTTAACGGCCTCAATTATTACAACGGCAACCGCGTGTCAAAATACAAACTCGCAGAAGATTCGTCGCATATCATCATGGACGTTCTCAAGGAACCGGCTGGAAAGCAGGACCAATATGCGGCAGCATTCGGCGGTCTGTCGCATCTGCGCATCAACACGAACGGCAAAGTCATTGTCACACCGATCAACATCAGCCAAGAGAATGTCGATATGCTCGAGAAAAATCTGATGCTCTTCTACACAGGCTTCACGCGCTCCGCTAATGATATTCTTGGCGAGCAGAAGAAAAAAGCAGAGCAGAACGAGACTGAGATATTCAATTATTATCACGAGATCAAAAAGATCGGCGAAGCAAGCCTCAAGTGCCTTGAGAAAGGCGATCTGCGACGCTTCGGCGAGTGGATGAATATCCACTGGGAGCTCAAACGAAAAATAACGAATAACATGAGCAACTCAAAGATTGACGAGTGGTATGCGCTCGCACTCGCGAACGGCGCGATCGGCGGAAAAGTCATCGGCGCTGGTGGCGGCGGATTCTTGCTCTTTTACGTCGAGAAGAACCACGACAAAGTGAAACAGATCCTCGAGACAGACGGCCTTGTGCACATCCCGTTCAAATTCGAATTCGAAGGCTCTCGTATCGTCTATGACGGAAAGCACTTTTAGTTTTCGATTTTCATTTTTTTAGATGTTATTGTTGACAGTCATTTTATTTTCATGTTTTGTTTATATTTTATTTTGGGTTATGCCGTCTCGTTTTGACGAGACGCAGTATTGAGGGAGGGTTATATGATTCAAGCAACAAAACAAGTACAGAGCCACGATGCATTCATCGCAAAATATATGGATGATATCATCGACATCACGAAAAAAATAGATCGCACGCAGATTGCTTGTGCGATAGATATCTTATTCACAGCGTGGAAAAATGGAAACCATGTGTATCTCATGGGATGCGGCGGATCAGCGTCGACTGCGTCACATTTCGCCGGCGATCTTTCTAAAACGACTTCAGCTCCTGGAAAGAAGAAATTCAAATCAATCAGCCTTGTCGATAATACACCGTGCGTCTCAGCATACACGAACGACGAAGGTTGGCAATCAGTGTTCAAGGGCCAGATCGAGAATTTCATGACGCCAGGAGATGTCGTCATCGGCTTTTCAGTCCACGGCGGCAAAGGTCGAGGAAACGCCGGCGCATGGTCGCAGAATATGACGCTTGCGATGCAATATGTCAATGAGAACGGCGGCAAATCGATCGGGATCGCAGGATTTGACGGCGGCGCATTCAAAGAATTATGTGACGCATCCATCATCGTACCCAAAGACTCGACGCCGCTCGTCGAAGGATTCCATTGCGACATCCAACATATGATCATCTTCCGTCTCAAAGAGCTCATTGAAATGGACGGTGCATAAAATGGCACTCTTCATTGACACGGGCAATATCAAAGAGATAAAACAAGCGCTTTCGATGGGCATCATCCGCGGCGTGACGACGAATCCGACGATCCTCTCGCAGAGCGGCGTGAGCGGCGGCATGGCTGGTGTGAAGAAAGCGATGATCGAGATTGCTGCACTCATTGCACCGTTTCCTCTTTCTGTCGAGCTGACGAAGAATGATTCTGCCGATGAGATGATTGCGCAAGCGGTCGAATTCTCTGCGTGGGCGAAGAACATCGTCATCAAAGTCCCGATCCACGGACCGAACGGCGAGATTGAGAATGTCGGCGTTATCCATACGCTTGAGCATAAGCATAACATCCGCGTCAATGTCACAGCGATGATGAGCGCGCAACAATGTTTCCTCGCCGCGATGGCTGGTGCGACGTATGTGTCAATCTTCTGCGGCCGCATCAACAACATGGGATATAACTCTGTCGACGAGCTGCGCAAATTGCGACGATTGCTTGATATGCACAAATTGCCGGCGCAAATCATCTGCGCGTCGACACGGGAGATCCTCAATGTCCTTGAATGGCTCGAAGCCGGCGGACATATTGTCACAGTAGTGCCAAAATTTATAGAGGGGATGATTGTCCACCCTTATACAAAAGAGACTGTGCAGATGTTCCTGAGCGACGCAAAGAAATTCCAGGGCTAAGCAAAAAGAAGAGGGGACGTATTTACATGGCTTCAATTGCTGATAAGTTTGCTCATAAAGAAGTATTCGTGACCGGCGGCGCCGGTTTTGTCGGCAGTCATATTGTCGATCGTCTTTTATTGTATGGCGCTCGCGTCACCGTGTATGATAATTTCTCGACGGGTCGTGAAGAATTCCTCGGCTCTGCGTTGCCGCATATCACACTGATCCGCGATGATCTGCTCAATGTCGAGAAATTAACGCGGTCGATGCTCAATATGTCGTTCGTCTTCCATATTGCGGCGAACGCCGATATCAGCAAGAATGAACTTGATCCGACTAAATGTTTCTACCAAAACACGGTTGCGACACAGAATGTCCTTGAAGCGATGCGGCTTAATGGCGTACGTGAGATTGCATTCGCTTCGACAGGCTCTGTGTACGACGAGGGTTCTGTTGTTCCGACGCCGGAAGATGTTCATATCGGCATGCAGTCGTCTCCCTATGGCGCGTCAAAAATGGCGGGCGAGGTACTTATCCAAGCGTATAGTTCGATGTTCGATATGCAGGCGCATATCTTTCGGTTTGTTTCTCTGCTCGGTAAACGATATACGCACGGACATATTTTTGATTTCTACAAACAGTTGCGTGCGGATCCTACTCGACTGACTGTGCGGGGAAACGGAAAGCAGAACAAGTCATATCTTCTTATCGATGATTGTGTCGATGCGATGTTCTTTGCTCTTGAGAATAGTTCACGCGATGTTGATGCTGCAGGGAATCCGAAGAAAGTGCATACATTCAATCTGGGGACGCCTGAATCTTGTTTGTTGAATGACTCGATTTCATACATCACGTCGCATCTTGGCGTCTCGCCCGTCATTTCTTATACTGGTGGCGATCGCGGCTGGAAAGGAGATGTTCCGTTCATTTTCTTGGATACGAAACGCATCAATGATTTGGGTTGGAAGCCTCGGGCAACGATTCGCGAGGCTGTGGTCGAAACGGTGAAATTTATTGACGAGAATAGATGGGTGTTGGAGAGAGGAAAATAGCATACAATCGCTATGCGTCGTAATTTTTAACTCTAGTTTACAAAATAATTCTTCTTCTTTTTTAAGTACCAGATAACAACTAGCCCAAAAATTAATGCATTAAAAAATGTAATTAGTTGACCTACTAGTATTAATCCCGGAGTTAATTGCTCAGAAGTTTGTGCTACTATAATATTCAAATAATAATTATCCCAATATGACTTATTTGAAAGATAAATAATCAAATCAAAAACTTTGTGTATCACTATGAATGTATACCAACTGATGGTCGCATATCTCGACCACATTTTTCTCTTAAAAAGTCCAAAGAAGAGTACGGCTAAAATAAAATTAATTAAAATAACAATTACAATACCTGAAGCACCAGTCAGAAAATAAGGACCCAATTGGTATAAGGGTGATTTCAATGAGAATAAATTACTCACAAAGGTATAACCTAGAATAAACAGCAGTATTACTATTCCAATATCAACTTTTTTATTTATTTTCATCTCTATTTTATTTCCCGCGGTAGTATTTGCTGTATTCTGCGAGAGGCGATGAATATGTTTCGCCGAATGAGCTATTGCTGCCGCCAATTCCGCCAAATCCGGAACTTGGTGGATTCTGGAAGGGTGGCCGTCTGCGTTTGATGACGATGACTATGCCGACGACAAACCATACGCCGACGATCAATCCGACGAGCAAAAGTTTGATCGTCTGGTCGATGAACGACAATTGGCGCACCTGGAATGTGACGGGAACGAAGTCGACAAGTTTGTCTCCTTGCACGAACTTGAGCGTGTATTTGCAATCGGCAGAATTTCCGGACACGAATTTGTACGTGACTTGTTTCTCTTCACCGTACGCGAAGTCATAGCTGCCGATGACTTGTTTGATACAGTCGTTCGGCTCGAGGAGGATCTGGACGTTTTGCAATGGGAAGTCGCCGATATTCTTTGCGGTGAATGTGATGTCTTTCTGCGAATTAGGCAAGAGATTGATGATCGGGTCGTATTGCGTGACGAGGAGTCGGCTCAAGTTGCCGCGGGGAACGACGACGACTTTGAGGATGCGGGTGACGATGACATTGCCGTTGATGATTGCCGAGACGGGAACATAGTAGTCTGCAGGGATCGCATTCTCATACGTCGCAAGCGAGAATTGGTTGTCGATGCTCTCGCCAGGATAGATGCTGTCGATCGTTGTCGTCGAGGATTTCCAGCCGCGCGGAACGTCGGCGAGGACGGAGACGCCATTCGCCGGCGCAGTACCGACGTCTTGCAATGTGAATGGAACATTGCCGATGTCTCCCTGCATGATTGTCACGTTGTCTGGGATGATGAGATTGAGCTCCAAGAGTGTCGTCGCATTCGCTGCAGGAGTCGATGGAAGCGGACCGCCGGCAATCCCTCCGCCGCTGCCGCCGCCACCAGAACCGGCGCTACCGCCTGCATGCGGAACTGAGACCGGACCTGCGCCGACGCCGTTCGTGATTATTTTTCCGAACGGCGCGAAGACGGAAAATGATGAGATATTTGGAATGTAAATGAGATGTTGCTGCGGCGAAACGAGCGTGAATTGCTGTGTCCAGTTCGCCGCAGTCCATGTCTGGAATGTCGTGCTGACGTTCGTCGTGTTGTCTGTCGTCGTGATCGTGACATAGGAGCCGTTGTATTTGAAGACGAAGACTTGGTCAGTCTCGACATTGTTCGGAAGGGGCTCGTCGTAGTTGAAGCCGACTTGCGCCCAACTGTCGTTTCCGTTGCGTCCGACTTCGAGGAATTGCTCGATGTTTGAGAAACCGGGAATCGTCGGAAGGACTGGTCGCACGCGAACGTCATTGATCCAGTTGTCGTGATAGATACCCGTCGATTTCGCCGTGACGAATGAATTGTTGAGAAAAACCGCCGTCGAGTTGTCGGTGACGTTGAGCTCGATATTCTGATTGTTGAAACTGGTGAGAACAACATAGACGCGTGAATTGTTTGAGATGCGCATACCTTCTAAGTTGTCGACGAGATCCGTGCCGAAGATTGTGACGGTACTATTGTCGATGCAGATACCGCTGTAAAATTGTTGCGTCGATAATCCCTCTATCGTGACGTTCTGCGAATTTCGAATGTTGACGGGACACACGCCGGCTGCCATGCTGCCGTTCGCCGAAGCGTCGCCGTCAAAGAGTTCGCCGGCGAAATTGACTTTGACATCCGTCGCATCGCTGACATTGAGACAACTCGAGTTGAGACCGTACATACTATTATTGAGCAGATAATAACCGGTCTGCGAAATCTCTCCGCACGGAACGAAGAGACTGATGTTGAGGACGTCGATTCCATTGACGATGTATCGCTCGCCGCCGGAGAATGTTCCGCTGTAGTTGAGGATTTCATACGGACGCAGGACTTTCTCCAGGATAGTAACATTACTCGCCGACACGAGGCTTGTGAGAAGCAGCGATCGGTTCGCCGTTATCTGATTGCCGTTGTCGTCACGGATGAGCGGGACATAGAACCAATAGCTTTTCGGTGGATCGTCGACGGTAAGGTTGTACGTGATCGCGCCGTTGAATGTCGGCGTGTTGTTTAAAGAAATAATTTGATCTGACAGAAAATATTTTACTCCACCCGTCGTGAGCAGCGGGGTGACATAACCAGGATAGAGCGATGATGATGCAGAGAATTGCACGTCGAGAGTTGCGCAGTTTACCGTCTGATTGCTGATATTCTCTGTCGTTATCGATGTGACAAGCAATGGTAAATTCAATACTGAGCGGACTATGTTGCCGCTGAATGTCTTGTACACGAAATCGACGGTGCTGTTCACTTCGAGATTCGGATGGCAGACTGTCGCATAGATATCCGGATTGACAAGCGAGCGGTCAAAGTAGCTGCCGGAACCGGTGGTGAAATTGAGCGCGGGATCAAAGCCGGCGATCGCCATTGTCGCGTTCGGGTCGAAGTGGACTTGGTCGACTTGCGAGCCGTTGCTGTAGATGAGCGTTGTTTGATCTGCAATGACGAAGGAGGAGAGTATGAGAATGAGAACGAATACTGCAACAACTGTTATTGCAATCGATGCGACGAAGAGAGGAGATATGCCAAGTTTCGTCTTCATCTTTTTCGCGACGGATTTTTTTCTCGTGCGTGTTTGTCTGATTCCCATTGCCCCCTAACCCTATCTTGATCTTTGAAAAAAAGTATATGCAATTGCGGCAATTTCCCTCTCGTCCCTCGAGGAGCGAGCGTCGAGCGCCCTGCATACAGTGTGAATCGCACAGATTCACGCTGCAGCGCATACCTTCAAGGTCTGCACTGAATCAGGCGCTCTCCTGAGAATTTGCCAAGGCAATTGCAATGTTACAGTAGTTATGAAATAGTCATATTTATCCTACGAGGGCTTGGATGAAATTAGTGAATGTTCGATAGACGTTATCGAATGATTGCGCGAGCGTTGCATTGTTGAGGACGCTCTTCTGCACGACGCTGACGTTGTATGTGAGGTTGACAATCGAAAATGGATATTGCGTCGTGACTGAATTATTGACGATGAAGATGAATACCGATCCGTTGGAAAGATTTCCCGTCATGTAGCGCTGGGAATTTCCGATATATTGCGGGAGCTGCAAGTATCCGTACTGCGGCGCATAGAGCTGGTTGTATGTAGGAACGTATGTGAGCCAAGCGTTGCCCAAATAATTCGTCGTGAACTGGGAGATGGATGATGCGATGACGCCGGATTTTGCCGGCGTGCCAAGATTATCAGACGTGATATTGTATGCCTGCGTTCCGGCGTTGAGATTTAGGCCGTTGACTTCGACGAATTGCACGGTTGCGTTCGGTAGCGTGTCATTGTCTGAGTTGATGAGCGAGACGTTGACCCAGTACGGAACATTCGGATATGGGAATGCAGTCGAATTCTGCCCGTCGATCTGAATGGTTGGGATGACAACTGGATAGAGATTATATTGGAACGTCGCATTGTTGTCTGTTTCGTTACATTCTGCAATCGAGTTGTCAGAGTCGACGGTTGCAAGAATATGATAGAGTCCGCTGTGGATGAAGGCAGGATATGTGAGATTATATTGTGTAGACTGACCCGGCAACAATGTGACGCTGACAGAATAGGTCTGATTGTACGCCGTCGTGAGCACTGTTGTGTTCGAGATATTTGATATGTTGTAAATCCACAGATTCACTGTGAATGGCGTCGTGACGGGAACGTTGCCGCCTTGCAATTCGTATGGCGAGTCGAGGACGTTTGTGAGCGTCGTCGTGATCGTGAGATTCTGGCTGAAGTATGACGGCGACGGCGTGATCGCATCGATTGTCATGCGCAGATTCGCGCCGATGCACATCGGCAGACCGATACCGTTGAAGACTGCATATCGCGTATAGACAGATTGATCATTGACTTGTCCGGCGGTGAGATCGCTTTGAAGAACGAGCGGGAATGATGTCGCATTTGTGTACAGCCCGCCGTCCGAGCACGATGCGCCGTCAGAATCGTCGCAGATGCCGGCGACCATCTGCCGATCGCTTGCGAGACCGAACACTCCATCGTTCGCGCTCTTCGTGAAATTTGCCGACGAGGATTGATAGGTTATCTGCGGCAATTGGACTGTGACTTTCTGGTTGACATAGTTGAATGAACGCACTGCAGAATAATTGCCGCGCAGAAGCGAGTCGCCGCCGCCGATCTCAAAGCCGCTCAAGTTCGCGCCGGGATTTGCGGTGACGGCGTATCCCGTCCACAGTTGTCCCGGGAATGCTGCTTTGAAGACATTTGGACTCGGCGTGAGCAGCTGTGATGGTGAGATTGTGAGGAATCCCGGCGTGACGTCATCGCAGCCGCCAGCGATCGGCGTGTCGGTGAATGATAACGCTTCGCTGCTTGATTGGTATGTGACGAGCGAGTATAGCTGCGTGCCTGAAACGTTGATCGCATAAAAACCGCCGACGTATCGCTGTCCGATGCCACACAGGCGCATACCAACGTCGATGTTGCTGCCGATCGCGTCTTGATAGAATGTCATTGGGTCGCTCGCCGTTCCGGTGAAATAGATGCCGCCTTGGTTATTCGTGATCATCGTCGTATTGCTTGCGCTTGCGACGGAGACGAGGAGAAGTGTGAAGATGACTGAGATGAGCAAGACTGTGGATAAGAAGAATAGCGATCGATTACAGAATCTGACTGCTGATTTTTCCTTGGAGTATATTATATTGTATGTCTTATCCATCGTTTTTGTCTGCTTGTTGCCGTTGTGTTTTGTGTTGTGTCTGTGGACTTTGTCTTCGAGTGCTTTTGCGCAGAGTTCCTTTTTAAATCTACACCTTTTCCTCGACGTTGATTGTGAAATAATTATTGTTTGCTTTGTGTTCTCGCCGTACAGTCATATCTTTTGCGTCATTGCGGCGATTTCCCTCTCCTTCCAGTGTGAAGCCGAAGCTTCACGCTGCAGCGTGGACTTTGTCCACACTGCTCGAGGAGCGAGCGTCGCAGCACCTGCACCAATCGGGCGCTCTCCTGAGTTTGTGCCAAGGCAATGACGCACTGTTTTTTTTGTATGCAATTTTTTACTTTCTTTTTTATGTGTTGAGGGCTATGTATAGTGAATGTAATACTTGGTTAATCGCGTTCGTCACTGTCTTGAGCAAGTCGTTGCTGTATGGAACGCCGTCTTCGCTGTTTGATAGGCTTGGAATGACGGTCGCGTTGATCACGCCGATAGATCGGAGATTGACATCTTTAACATAAAAGGAAATATTGGATGTGATTGCGCCGAGCGCCGTCGGTGAGGGCTGGA
>CAZGJY010000009.1:0-14022 GCA_964525725.1 uncultured Methanosarcinales archaeon
TCGCAGTGACTGCGCCTGCGGTGAATATGGGAAACGCCGCATAATACCGTAAATCACCCTTAAACGTCATATTGCAAGGGAAACGCATACTTATTAAATCAGTAATTGACTACCAGTAGTAGTGAATATTCACCTATCGGTTATTTATGAAAAAAGAACTGCAAAAACTGGGCTTGAGCGAATACAAAACACGCGCACTTGCGGCGACGCTTGAGCTCGGCGCGTGCTCAATCACACAAATCTCTCGCAAGTCAGGTCTCCCGACAAGCAAATTGTATGAGATCGTATCTGATCTGTCTCGCAGAGGTTTTGTGAGAGTTATCCAACAGCGACCGTTGCGCATCGAACCTTCTGAATTCGAGACGGCGCTCAAGAATTATGTCGAGTCAAAAAAAGCAGATCTGGATGCGATCCATAAAGAATTAGCTGCCTTGCAGACAAAAAGCATCGCAAAGACAACGCAGTTCGAAGTGGTCAATAGCCGCGACGGATTCTTCGTCAGAGTGAAGTCAGCAGTATCTTCGTCTAAAAAAGAGATTTGCGCCGTTGTCAGAAATTACCGCCTGGATTTCGATCTGAAACAGCGCGTCAGCGAATTCACAAAGAACGGCGGCAGATTGAGACTCATCGGACCAAATGTTTCTGCTGATAAAACAAAGTATTGGATCGAGGCCGGCGCGCATATCCGTTTCCTTGATGTTCCGTCGACCCGTTTCACAGTTTGGGATGGGCAAAGAACGGCGATCGGCTTCAAAGATCAATCATATGACTATTTTTCTTTGTGGATCAATGATTCTGTCGTCGGAAAATCATTCCAGAAGATGTTCGATGAATATTGGAATGATGCTAGTGCAAGTTTATATACGACAAAAAAATCCCAAAAACATGGACGCAGAAAAAAGCCTTCGGGAAAAGCAGCTTGAGGATCAGGTAAAGAAAGAGAACAGAAAGACACGTGCCAAGCTTCCACGTATCGGAGCACCCGTCCTTTCTCGACACACGAAGAATACATTCATCAATAGAATGCGACGATAATTATTTGGATGACTTTATCTTTTTAATTCTAAAATCCCAAAAATGCTTTTTTCTCTTTGAGCGCGTTAATTACCGAAGTGAAATGTTCTGCCCTCGATATTCCAAGAAGCTGTGCGCCTTTGTCGATGTCTTCTCGGCTCACTGCGGCTGCGAATTGCTTTTTCTTGAGCGCTTTTTCGACGGAATCTGCAATCATCGTCTCAAAGTTGTCTTGGCGCACCTTTGCGAGCGCGACGATGAACCCGGAAAGCTCGTCGACGGCGAAGAGTGTTTTCTGCATCGGCGTCTCGCGTGCGACGCCGCCGTAATCGACGTGGCTCAAGATGGCTTGCGTCATTTCTGTCGGATATCCTTTTTCGGCGAGGATTTTTACGCCTTCGATTGCGTGCTGTGGAACCGTTGGAAACTTTTCGTAATCAAAATCGTGGAGAAGACCGGTTGTGTACCAGAGGTCAATCTCTTCTTGGCTCATATTATTTTGCCTCGCGTACGCTTCCATTGAAATTGCGACAGCCGTGCAATGCCGTCGCAAGCTTGGGTTTTGTACATATTCGTGCAGAAGGGCGAGAGATTGTTCTCGAGAGGGAAGAGAATTAGTAGTTGCTGCAGATTGTGTTGTCATCGTTATGATGATTTATCGTGATGCTATAAAGATTGTGAAATAGCTGATAAGAGGATATGTTAATACTTAATTATTTAAACCGTCATGGCGCGGATTGTCTCCATGAAACTTCAAAGCAGACTGCTTTTGTTCAGCTCGTATCTCTGGGAGCTTGGCGAAGGTATGCTCGGACCGCTGTTCGCTATTTTCTCGCAGCGCGTCGGCGGAGATGTCTTTGATATCACGATTGCGTGGTCTGCGTTTCTCATCGCGACTGGAGTCTTCATCATAATCATCGGCGAGATTTCAGACAAAGTCAGCAAAGAGAAATTCCTCGTCACAGGATATGCGCTCAATGCACTGCTGACGTTCGGCTATCTGCTCGTGCATACGCAGACTGAGCTTCTGATCATACAAGTCGGACTCGGCTTTGCGACGGCGCTCGCGACGCCTACGTGGGACGCGCTCTATAGTATCTACGAAGACAAAGGCGAAGCAGGATTCCTCTGGAGCCTTGATTCAGGCGGGAAAGATATTGTGACGGGAATCGCTATTCTCATCGGCGGATACGTGCTCGTGCACTTCTCGTTCACGACGTTGTTCATCATCATGGGATGCATACAGGTCGCTGCGACGGCATATGTATTTCCGTTGCTTTGGAAAAAAGCTGATTGAGAAAATGTTCCTTATTTCTTAGAGAGCGCAACAATCTTTTTGATCGCAGAAATGTGCGGCGCAAGTTCTTCTTTACAGAGCTGCAGAGACAGAACACCAACTTTTTCGTTGAATTTTTGCTCAGCATAACCTGGTTCTTCATCATTTGTTGCCGCAAAAAAATTGAGCCAGTTCTTTGTCGTCAAGAATTTATAGCAATCTGCGTTTGCACAGATTTCAGCTTCAATCGATTGATATGGAATAGTTCCATGATGCGCTTCGATGCAGTGGATGACTGCGTCGATCAATTTAGGTTCGGCGCCGTATGATCTGAGAAAATCTCTTGACGCAGCGACGCCCATCTTGATGTGCTCAGGCGCTTTCTTGAGATGCAGCGCTTCGAGCAACTTTATGTCCATGAGAAGAGCGCCGAGCGATACAACATCGGCATTCGCATTGAGCTGTTTTGCAAGCACTTGCCCTTTCTCGAATGGCAGAAAGAATGGTGGACGAGTCCCATAAGTATCCACTTCTTTCTGCGCCCACGCATATGCGAACTTGATTAGATCTTGATTGGATATTGCCATACTGCTGACTGAGTATGTGCTCATCAGATATAAAGATTTCTCGATGGTATCTGATTAAGACCAAAGCATTTATATACAAAATTTCGAGAAAAGAAGATATGCCATTCGCGAATGTGCATGTGCACAGAAAAAGAGGGGACATCATAGATCATATTCTGCGAACGGCTGCGAAATCGCGGCAGCGAATCCTTTTCCCAGAGCCGAGCGAGCCGCGGATTTTGACGGCGGTCGAATATCTCGTCAAGAACAATATCCTCTATCCGATCATGGTTGGCGACGAGAAAGAGATGCTCAAGCAACTCATCAAACTCAACATTCCAAAACAACATCTCAAAAATCTGCCGATCGTCGATCCAAGCAATGCAAATACCGATTTGCGTTCGCAAGGATATGCGCAAAAGCTCTTCGAACTGCGAAAAGACAAGGGAATGACGCTCGAGCAAGCACAACAGCAAATCCGCGACCCAGTTTGGTACGCAATGATGATGCTCAAGTATGGCGAAGCCGACGGACTCATCTGCGGCGCGATGCATAAGACGGCTGAGACGCTCAAGCCGGCGTTCACGATCATCAAGACGAAGCCCGATGTCAGTTTGGCGTCGAGCTATTTTATCATGGTCGAGCGCGGCAAGGTTTATTTCTACGCAGACTGCGCAGTGAATCCTGATCCAACGGCTGAGCAGCTCTCGGATATCGCTATCTCGACGGCAGACACTGCGAAATCGTTCGGCTACACGCCGAAGGTTGCGCTCCTTTCGTTCGCGACTCATAATTCCGCACAGCATCCGCTCATCGACAAAGTCACCCGCGCGGCGGCAATTGTCAAAACGAAGCGACCAGATATCATCTGTGACGGTCCCTTGCAATTTGATGCAGCCGTTGTTCCCGACGTCGCACAAAAAAAAGCGCCGAACTCGCCGATACAAGGCGATGCTAACGTTCTCATATTCCCTGACCTACAATCGGGCAACATATCATACAAAATAACGCAGCGCTTCGGCAACGCGTTGACGGTCGGCCCGATTCTCCAGGGTCTCAATAAGCCAGTGAACGATCTGTCGATCGGCTGCACAATAGAAGAGATCATCGAGACGGCCGCATTGACTGCTGTGCAGGCCCAGATTGTTAAGGCTGGAAATAAAAATAGTTGAAACTGAAAGCGAAGAGCGAAAGAAAAAATGGCGAAGAAAAAAAGAGTTGCGCGGAGTGAAAACAATACTGCGAATAAGAAAAAAAAGGCAAACCCTATTTCGTGCATCCTCGTCTTTAATGTCGGAAGCTCGTCTGTGAAAGCAGCACTCTATTCGGGCTCAGCTAAAAAGCAGAAAGAACTGCTCCATCTCAATTTCGACCGCGTCAAAGATTCATTACACCGAAAGAAAGCGGTGCGAACTATCGCTCGCTCCGTCGAGCTTGCTGGTTATTCTGTGCAGACAATCGCACATCGTATCGTCCATGGCGGTCCACTCAAAAAGCACTGCGTCATAACGCCGGCGGTTTTCGCAAAATTGAAAAAGATATCTGCGCTCGCGCCATTGCATGATATTCCTGAGCTTGAAGTCGTTTCATTCTGCAAGCAGCAGTTCGGAAAAAATGGAAAGCCGCTCAAGCAGATCGCGGTGTTCGACACAGCGTTCCATTCCACTATGCCACTTCCCGCGACAGTCTATGGTCTGCCGTACAAAGAATATCTCCAAGGTGTTCGACGATATGGTTTCCACGGCATCTCACACGCATATGTGACGCGAGGATTGCGAGGCCGCGTCATTTCCTGTCACCTCGGCAGCGGCTCATCCATCACGGCGATCCGTGACGGAAAATCCGTCGAGAACAGCATGGGTTTCACGCCGCTTGAAGGCATTGTCATGGCGACGCGCAGCGGCTCTGTCGACCCGGGCATCGTCGTCCATTTCTATGAACACGACAGAATGAGTTTTGCGCGCATCAAGCAGTTGCTCAATCATGAGGCTGGACTTCTTGGAATATCTGGATACAGCAACGACATGCGCGATCTGCTTTCTGTGAGAAAGAAGAATAAGCGTGCGCAGCTCGCTATCGATGTTTTTGTCCACAGCGTCGTCAAGATGATCGGCGCGTACATCGCAGTGCTCGGCGGAGTGGATACGCTTGTGTTTACCGGCGGCATCGGACAGAACAGTCCGCCGATACGAAAAATGATCTGCGACAAATTATCGGCATTTGGCGTGCGGCTCGACGTTGCGCAGAACGAAAAGAATGTGCGAATCGTATCGACAAAAAGATCTGATGTGCGTGTGCTTGCGATACCGACGAATGAAGAATTCGCGATGGCGCAAATAGCTAGTAAGTTATAAGTTCTTAATACGTTCTTAGTTTAAGGGATTATCTTTTTCTCGACAAGTTCTTTTTTTATCACGTCGTATAAGATATCATATCCTTTGCTGTTCGGGTGTACACCGTCGACAATTGTGTCGATATAATTTTGTTCGCGGACTCTGTCATCGATGTCGACAAACACAGTTCCGCCGTTTTCGGCACTCTGCGCGCATACTGATTTCAGTATTTCGTTGTATTTGATGATTGTTTTGTTAGCAAAATAATGGTTCATGCGCGGCATCGACTTTTTCTCGTCGACTGGCCCGATACCGACGCAAACGACGAACTCAGTGAGTTTTTTTGCCTGTTGGATGAGGAGTTGCATGTTTTTTTTGAAATCATCAGGCTTGATTTGTGGGTTATCAGCATTGAGCACGCCAGCGCAATCGTTTCCGCCAACAGCAATGATGATGACGTATTTATCGTCGGCTTTTCTCGTCCACATCCGCGGCTTTGCTTCTTGCTCGAGCCGTTTGAGCAACGAGAAACTAGTCTCGCCGGGAATCGAGAGATTGTAAATGCCGTAGAAGAAATCTTTCGCTTCAAAATACTCTTTGAGCCGACCGACCCAACCGTGCGACGGATTCTCACCGCGGCCGTGACCGATGCTATCGCCAAACACAAGTATGCCAAACATTATCTGCTGCCTCCATGGCTTTTGCTTTCGCCGCCGTTGCGCTTTGGAACAGCATACAAATAGTCGTTGCCCATGACGCACGAGTGTGTGTTTCCGTGCATATCTGCGTGCTGCAATTCGTATGCTGCTGCTCTTGCTTGTAGCGAGAGGAAATGACAGGCATAGCGATGGACAAAATCATCCTGTTGGCTGAGTGCTTGCGAAAAACCTGTCGGGTTACGCATCCGTCTGTTGAAATCAGAAGGGTCTATGCCATCGAATCGCAAGAGGGAATCGATATTCTTGGGCGGCGTCTCATAGAAGCAGCAGCGGTGCATGAGAATCGCTGCGCCGTCAGGCGTCGTCGTCGTGAAGCCTGATGTTCCAGCAACGTGCTTTTTTAACTTGTTGCTGTTTCCTGCGCCATAGAAAATGTCAGAATGATCGTGTGAGAGTTCTCCGGGTTTGAATAATTCTGCGCCGACTAATTTTTCGATGATACTCTCGCACCACGCAGCTTGGCTCGCTTTGAGCGAGCGGACTTGTTGGGGATCTATCGCATGTGCATGCATGTAACACACGGTCCCGTCGTGATACCACGAATTGCCGCCGTCAGGACGGCGCACTTCCCATCCGCGCAGCGGGTCGACGATCGGCTGCGTCCGACCGCGATTGATGTGCGGCACTTCTTCGTGCGAAAGAAGGAGTGTGAGTGGACGCTGCGCTGCGCGGATCGCTGTTTCATAGACGAGCGCTGGAACTTCGATCGGTTCTCGGATCACAACATGATAGAAATTATAATCGCCCATACATCATCACTTGTTGCCTTGTTGCTTGCACTGTTGCTTGAAAAGTTGGCAGAGTCTTGGTGCCGTTCGATCAGTCATTGTATCTCAGCCATTCTGCGCTGCTATATTTCTCAGACAACGTCTGTGCGTCAGAGAGCTCGTTCTTCGACCAATCGTCAATCTTGAATGTGAACCCTTCGAGGAGACTTTTTGCGAGCGCTTGTATCGTCTCTTCTCTCGTTTTTTCTGCTTCCATGCTGACACTTGTGATCGGCTTGAATTTCTCTGGGACTTTTTTATCTTTCGTCTTGTCGTTCTCTGGTTGGAGGAGTGCGCGCACTGCTCGCACGTCGACTGCATAGATGAGCGTTCCGCCGATGTATGTGGCGTTACGCTCTCGCTTGAGCGTGGATCCTGAGATTTTGCCGAGCGTTGTCATCACGTCGTTGATCGGTTTGTGATATGCTTCGATGCCAAGCACTTGGAGCGCGTCACAGAGCCGTTCGCAATACATTTTGTAGATTTCGTTGACATCTTTCGGCAGCAGTTCGTTCGGCGCGATGACTGCCCACGATATTTCGCCTTCGCTGTCGAGATACATCGCGCCGCCGCCGCCTTGCCTCCTCACGATTGTTATGTTACGCTTCTTCGCTTCTTTGACATTGACAACGTCGTTGATGTTCTGCTGCTGTCCGACGTTGACGCAATTCTTGTCCCAGCCTGAGATCCACACAATCGGCGCACCACTTTGGCTGACTGAGTTGAGCGCGACTTCGTTGAGAGCGATTTTGAGATAGGGATCGTATTTTTTGAACGGGATAAAACGCCATGTTCGATTGAGGATGGACGGGGATTTCTCATGCAGATGCGGCTGCGCAGAATCATGAGAGGAGCTCTCGGAGGAGTTGTCAGGCATGCTTTTTCTTGCAGAAAGATGGTATATAAGTCTTGTGCTTGTTCTGTGCTTGCTCGACTCCCGTGTTTGTTCAATGGATGCTAACTATTAAAAATCCTCGATCACAGAATTGAGTAAAAAGAGTAAAAATAGATTTTGGACGAATTATGCCTGAAGATACACGCGCAGAGCTTTTTGCAATAGGTGAACTGCACAACACGTGCCTATTTGAGAGCAAACAGATACCGTTGAATGTCAATGACATTCGTTCTGTGGTTCTGCAAATAACACAACGACTTCTCAAATATGGACGTGTCAATGAATCGACGTTCTATGGATATCAACGGTTAGTCAAACTCTCAGATACGTTGCTTGCTTTGTTGACAACTGGCGGGTCAATAGGAGTCTTGCTCGCCGATTATCTTACCGTTATTGAGAGTATATTGTTGTATGAAGATGTCATTCTCACGGAAAGCCTCTCGTTGTTTGCAAAGTTCACATTGATGCGTCATGGACAGACGATGTATACGGGACAAGGAATCGATCTGACACAAGATGGACAGGATATGGTTCTTGGAAAGCGCGAATTGCTCAGCGGTTATGTCGACAAAGAGAAAGAGACAGCAGTCATCATTTCATCGGGAGCTGCACGCGCCAAAGGAACACTTGGACTCATATTTCCTGATGAACAGAGATACGTGAGCGACCTTGTCTTGCATATGCAGATGAATGATAAGGAAAAAGTCGGACAATGGTTCGCTGAAAATTTCGACCCAAAATGGAATATTGAAGAAAGAATCGCTGCTGCGGACAGATTTTATGTCGAGCGCAAATTTCCTGAAGAGATATTTGGACCTCATGGTGAATCTGAAGCGCGATTCTTCTATTCTGCAGAAGTTGCATTGCGTTATGCGAGCAAACTAAAACGGAAAGCGGGTAAAATCCCTCACCTCTTTGTTGTCAGCCATTTTGAATTCCTCAATCATTTCGTCATGGCGATATTCAATCTTCAGATTGGCAATACGTTGGACACTAGTGAGCATATCGAAATTTCAGTTCTCGCAAAAAACGATATACTCTCGCCTACAATAGTTCCTCTTATCGTTCGATTCCGCAATAGTGTGCAAAAAGTTATATTCAACAGAAAAAAAGGATGCATAGAACAATGGACAGTAAGCAATTCAACACCATCTTAGCGGCATTTCGTGCAGGCAAAGTTACTGGCGCCCGATTCGCCAGTGGTGAGCGACCAAAAGAGATCATCACTTCGATATCACATATTTTCATCTACAAAAAGATTGTCTATAAAATTTATATGAGATATAATCATGTCTTCAATAAACATTATACTGATTTAGGACGTGAACGTGTTCGTCGTACATTCTATCATTCAGATTTCACATGGAACCGCTATTTCAGTCCTGATGTCTATCTTCGCTTGCTATCAGTAAAAACGACTGATGGCGTTGTTGTTTCAAATTGTACGAACCCTCAAAATAGCAATGCAGCTCCTGAGCTCGTTATAGAAATGTCGCGGGTCGATTCGAAGAATAATCTGTTCGATAATATGGTTCGAACGAGGAAATTCGCCGCAGCAGATGCATTCCGGCTCGGAAAGCTTTTCGAGAAACGTGTTCTTGCATTTCCGAGAAAAAATTACGAGCTAGTTCGCTCAAAAGCATTCACAGCATATATGGAAGGACGAGCCAAAGATCTCGACAATTGGTTCCCTTTCTGCAAAGGATATGTGAGCGACAAAGAAGCCAGACAGTTCCTTGTCACGTTACGTAGTTATCTTAAGAAACACGGAAAAGAGATGAATAAACGCTTTGTAAAAGAATTCTCAGTCACACTTGATGCGCACACAGCCAATCTTTTTCTCGATAAGAAAGGTCTTAAGACGATTGATGTTTACTGCGTGAAAAAAGAGTGGCGCGGAGGGTCATATCTCGTCGATATTTTTCGTATCGCTGCGGACATTTTGATTTTGACGAGCACAAACTCATACAATGCATTCATTGCTGGATGCAAGACAGCGAGACCAGATATGAATACGGAGCATGCGCTGTTCTACATGTATTATGCTGCGCTCATCAAAGGACCATATCTCCATTTACTTGCGAAAGATAACCCTGGTTATGGTTCTCTCTCAATGCTTTATCTCAAATTTATCAGAGAAAGTCAGCTGCGCCTTGAATCACAATTTTGATGCATCTCACATTTTTAAAAAAAGATAACTGAATAAAAAATAACTGAAATTTAGTTGATGACTTCTTTATTGTCTTGTTGCTCGTGTTTGCCAGATGTTGTTGCTGCGGTATGCGTTTTTGCCGTTGACTTTTCGGACGTTGCCCCACGTGATTTCTTCGCGGCAGCGACCATCACATCGTGCTCTGGCTTTGTGCGTGGTCGTGAGATATCGTGCGCTTTGTCGCACGCGTCGCAGCAGACGCGGAGCACACGGTCGAGATATCGTTCGTCATTGACGACACGAGCTGTTTTTGCGTCGCAATATTCGCAGTGCGATATGATGCGATCTTTTGGCATCTCTTCTTCGAGCTTGACGGCGTTGTCATTGCCCCAACCGATCTGCATGCGATCATCGAAGACAAAACAAGTGCCTTCGAACAAACCGTTTGGATATTGCTGGCAATAATTGTAGATGCCGCCGTTGATCTGATAGACGTTCTTGAAGCCTTCTTTCTTGAGGAGGGCGCTCGCTTTCTCGCAGCGGATGCCGCCCGTGCAATACATGATGACGTGTTTGTCTTTGAGCACTTTTTTGTATTTCGGAAGAATGTTCGGCAGATCTCGAAACGTCTTGATATTCGGCGTGACGGCGCCCTTGAATTTTCCGATGCGCGATTCTATTTCGTTGCGGGCATCGAAGAAGACGACGTCATTGGGTTTCTCTTTCACGAGGTCGTTGACTTCGCTCGGCTGCAAATGTTTGCCGATCTTTTTTGGATCTTGCGGATCGATATTGTCGACTCGCAGCGTGACGAGTTCAGGTCGGACACGGATAGCGAGTCTTGGAAATGGCTGATGGTCTATTTGCTGTTCTTTGAACCAGAGATCTTCGAAGCCGCGTTGTTTGTGCATGTATTCTTTGAACGCGTCGATATCATCGGGGGCGCCGGCGCACGTTCCGTTGATGCCTTCGCTTGCGATGAGAATGCGCCCGAGCAGATTATGCGCTTTGCAGAATGTCCGCAGATCTTCACAGAACTTTTCGGGATTATCAATAGGAGCGTATTTGTAGTAGAGCAATACACGTAGCTGCGATGTAAGCGTCATCATCGCTGAGAACACAAAACGATTTAAAAAAGTATAGAAAGCAAATGCACAAGCACATACACAAGTATATCATTTAATTGAAAAGCGAATAGACAAAAAAAATAAAAAGAGAAATATCGCAGTTAGTTCAAACTACGCAAACTCACTGCGGTTTTACTATTTTTTCCAGCACGAGATGACCGTGATATGCCGGAGGATCTGTTTTTCTTGGAGCTCGTACAGCTAAAACTTGTCCTTGCGCAAGAGGAAATTGTATGTCACCTTGCATGAAATACCTGAGCAGTTCGCTTCGAAGTCCGTCCGCAGTTGCATGTATTTTCGTTCCGATTTCGGCTACAAGCATTTCTGGCACAACGGGTACAGATGTCGCGTCTGTAGATCCATTCCTGAAGTATTTCGTCAAGAGATATGTTGCATCGCCATGGGCACTAAAAGAGTCGACGATATACGGCGGAGTGAACCAACCATATGTAGGTTTGATTTCACTCGGTTGTGCTGGCGGATTTTGTTCAGATGGACTCATGTTTGTTCTCCGTCCTCTTTTAGAGATGGGTAATTAGTCTTTGCTTTTATAGTTTCTTACGCAAAACAGCGAACGAAGAGTTTTTTAAAGCATACATGAATCAAACTTGCAAGGTCATTGCAGTTCTATGAACAATGCGCAGATACATGAAATTGATGAGTTAGGCGATTATTATCAACAGTTAGAACTTGTCCGCATGACATATAGGACCCATTTGAGCATTCTTCTTATAGAACCAAAAAACCGAGATGAATTCCTCAAAAAAGTTGGCATTCTCTTTGGCAGGATGTTGCATTCCAAACTATTGGAACTAGACGAAGATATCATCCGACAACTTGAAGAGTTTTCGAAATTCAGCGCGCCAAATATTGTTGCAATCAAGACGGAAGAATACTTGGCGACAATCGTGAAATTGTTGCCAGTCTTGCAAGAAATGATCCAACGCCAATTGAAGCTGCGTGGTGTCAATATATAGAATTCACGTCGTACATCAATATATATTAAGCTGTAGCATTTTTTCAATCCCATAAACCTAGGAAGTACCATGCCTCAAAACGAACGCACACGGATTACAAGAGAGTTCTGTGATAATATTGATTCGCTTGTCACGTTGACAAAAAAAGCACATTCATTGAAAGATATGACGACGGTGCAGCGAAACTTGCATATCTTTTTTGACACATTCAGCAAACTAGACTTGCGAGCAACCAGAGAACCAAAAGCGCAACTCGAATTATTTCTGCACGTGTATCAGCTGTATGAGCAGAAAAAAAGCGAGCTGATCGCACCCATTCTTGCGGCAGCAAACGTTGCTGCTGCACTCAGAAGGATCGCAGTCGATTAAACTGCAAATATTCTCCGTTTTGTTTGCAAACACATTTAATGTGGACTTTTTTCCAATATACTGATGATTGAGAAGAGTCCAATGAAATTTCCGTTTCCTAAACTGGGTTCGCGAGCTATTCTCTCGCCGATGGCCGGCGTGACCGATGTCGCGTTCCGTGCGCTTGCGACGAAATATGGCGCGGGACTGACGTGCACGGAATTTGTCTCGGGAACGGCGATTGTGCGCGGTGCAAAGGGAACGTTGGATATGTTGCAGACATCGCCGAACGAAAAGCCGGTCGCAGTGCAATTATTCGGTTCATCTGTCGCCGATGTTGTCAAAGCAGGACAGCTCATGCAAGATCGATTCGATATCATTGACGTGAATTGCGGCTGCCCGGCGTGGAAAGTCATAAAGACTGGGGCGGGGAGCGAAATGCTGCGCGATCCGCAGCGAATCTCTGATTTTGTCAAGCAGCTTGTTGCTGGCGTCGATCGAGCGGTGACGGTGAAAATCCGTATCGGCATCGACGACAATCATATCAATGCGGTTGAAGTTGCGCGGCTTATCGAAGCGGCGGGCGCATCAGCAATCGCCATCCATGGCCGCACGCAGAAGCAAGGCTATTCTGGCAAAGCGAACTGGGACGTCATCCGCGACGTGAAGCGCGCGGTATCGATTCCCGTGATCGGAAACGGAGATGTTTTCACGCCGGAGGATTTCAAGCGACGGCTTGACGAATCAGGAGTCGATGCAGTGATGATCGCTCGCGGCGCGATCGGAAACCCCGCAATATTTGCGCAGATCCGCGAATATCTTGCGACGGGAAGCTATCAAAAATATGACCCGATTTCGCAGTTCTTTGAATATCTCGCGCTTGCGCGGCAGTATAGCGTTCCTTTCTCCGTTGTCAAGAATCAGGCGATCTCATTCACGAAGGGAATAGTTGGCGGAGCGAAAGTCCGCCAGCAGCTTGGTGTTTTGAAAACGGTGGATGAGCTTGAAGCGGCGCTGGAATTATTTCAGACAGAAAGAGCGAAATCTCAGTAGAGGCTTTTGCGCGAACGAAAGTTATTGTAAATGTGATATTAATAGACAAGCTCAGTCTACCTTTTGATTAATTCTTAGAATTCTATAAGCTCGCTGATGTCTGCTGCGAATACGACCGCTGCAATCTTATTTCCGAAACCAGTATATGGTATTTGCGGCGATACTTGCGATGTCTGTACTGGTGCCGCCGCCAGTGTTCCGGATGTCTGTGATGGATCCGCAGTCCAGAATGCATAAAGCTCTTTTGGCTCGCCGACGTATATGCCGCCGACAAATGGTGTCAATCGGAAACTGCTCGGTGTTCTTGTCAGTCCTTGCGAAACTTCTCTCATGCTTTCTTGCAGATCACCAAATGTTTTGTATGATTTGCCGTGGTGCTCGAAGAGTGGCTGGAGATATCTTGGAACCAGATCTTTATCCAAGTGTATATGTACCGGTAATCGATGCAAATCTCTCAGGATTCTGTCAATAGAGGCTGAAACGTCAACGCCTGCGATCCGCGCTGCTTCGAATCGCGTGAGTGCATCAAGAGCAGGTGTTGAGTGATATCCAACGATTGGTTCTTTGCGTTTCATGCAGACCGACAAACTAACGGTGGATTATAAATCTTAGCTTTGCTCGTGTAGTCGTTTGCGACTCTTTATTTCGGAGCAAAAACTGTATAGACACAGAAGAGGAAGAGGAATAGATTGATGATGTGGATTCCCCAGCAGACGACGCAGAAATTTTTCTGTTTGTAGTAGAGGATGAAACCGAGATAGAGTGAGAGCGCAAGGCCGATCGCAGAGAGTGCGA
>CAZGJY010000010.1:0-13553 GCA_964525725.1 uncultured Methanosarcinales archaeon
CGTCGAAGCTTGTAATTTTCCTTTTTCAGCCATGTTTAGTAAGACCCTTCTCGTCAGAGAAGATTATATGTATTTGCGACTTTCGGGTCTCTAGTTTATAAACTTTTCGAGACGTCTCGAGGACATCACGGGTTCCGATGCAAGCCAAGCCGTATGGGTATACAAAAGTGGCTACTGTCGACGAGAAACTAAAAATTACGTGCGTTCTTCAGGAAGTAGTTTATTCATGGTAACATAATGCGCTTTCAAAGCTGCAAGCTGTCCAACATCAAAGCCACGATAACATTCTGCGATTTCTGAACAAGATGCGCCGCCTCGAAGTAAACCAACTGCGTCTACTCGACTGATTAATTCTTTGCGCGGCGGAGGAGAATATGAAGACCCCAAAAAAATCGGCTTAGGTGGAAGTTGTACACGATTGTTAACGTACTCAGACACTCTTTCAACTTCATCATCAAATTTAGCAGGTCGCAAACAGTTCGGATTTATTCGTAACTGAACATCACGAAGTCCAAGTATATTTTGTGCCGCTTCTATGATACGAGGTGTGACATTTTCAACGCAAAAAAATGTCGTGAGCATAGTTGCATTTTTATTAGAAACATATTCATAGCGCTCCATTGCGCGAAGAGATCGAACATTCAATGGAGCGTTCACTGAATAATCAACTATTGGAGCCGCACAAACTCCAAATCTCGGTTCAAGTTTTTTTGCAACGATTTGCTTCATCGTTAGTCCCACTTCATATATGTTCTCCAGCATTTGTCCACGAAGATGATATGTCGAATTACGTGCATCACGCTTTATTCTATCTCTAATACCGTTGAAGTCAAAAATAAGTGAACTAGCAGGATCAGTTATATACCCAGACTGGCGTAAAGAAATTGAATCAAAAAATGCATAGTTTTCTCTCAGTTTATCCAGCGGAATATCGTTTTGTTCAAGACGAGAAAGGTCAGTTTTGACACGAATGTCAATATCTTTGTGCGCTTGCGCAAGAACATCTTTTATATTATCAGGCTTTTCCAAAGTGCCTCGTTCAATATTTCTAAGAAATAAAGTCGCCACACGCTCTTGCAAATTTCCATAGTGTAAATCAGAAACCATTCTTTCTTGTTTGAGTTGTGATTCTCTGCGTCCCAAATAATTTGTATGAACAATAGAACGCGGTGCAAGATGTTGATCGCCAGAAATAGAATCCATGATTAAAGACTCCACATCACCGCGTTGCCCCATGTAATCTAAACTAACAATATCAAATACCGGAACATTTGGCTGTTTCAAATAATCAACTAGGTCTGCTTCAATTACATGTATACCCAAATCTGCTTTCCTAAGTCTCTGCGCGTTTTGCGCATCTCGCTCAACACCAATTATATTTTGACGAGGAACTCCCAAAACATCATATACTTCTTTTACCTCAAGTGCCTCTTGACCATCTATTTCAGCACCAGGAAAACAAAGAACACGCATATCTTTTGGACTAATATGAGAAAGATATTTACGCACAAAATAAACAAGGTTGGCTCTAGCCTTTTGCTTCATAGGGTCGTGATAAGAGCGTACCATACAAAAATGAGAATAATTATCATTTATAATTCTTTGCTAAAATAGTCACTAAGTAGTAACTACATACTGGATATCAAGAAAATATAATGACTAAAAATCTATCCACAATATACAAACAGCAATATTTCTGAAAAAAATATATGATCCTGCGGAGATTTGAACTCCGGACCTCTCGATTATCAGTCGAGTGCTCCACCAGGCTAAGCTACAGGATCAGTGAGATTGATGGTGCAAATTTGGTTTGAGCACGAGGAAAGACATGTGGTTTGTTTATAAAGATTACCGAAAGCAATATTAGTGAGAGGAAATTCCCACAAGGCATGGTACTCTCATTCTACTCAGCAGCACAAGGCATTAACATCGCACAAAAGGATTTTGGCTTCCTTCAGAGACTCTATGATACGCTTGCGCACAGAACTCCACATGTAGCACAAATTAAATTTCAAGGAAAACGTGGCAATTATTCGGGTGGAATAATGGTACGGACTACCGACATTTTGCCTGCCAAACAAACTGATGAACTAATGCGCGATATTTCTGATACGATTGGATGTACAAGTAAAAGTGTAACAGCACCGGTCGCAGCATTTTCCGTCAAAGCCCCACGCACAGGCAGCGCATACAAAATCACTTTCCAAAAACAAACAGCAGAACAAAAACATGCGATGGGCATGGATTTATTCATGGCATCAATGAGCTGCTATGGACCACTCGGTGGAACACATTCGGATTGGGGTCCAAATAATCACGAGCAATAACTGGGAATGTAACTCAATCATCCGCTCGGTAGTTTTTCTTGACAAATCACCAACACTTTTATAAAGAAATCAGACGTCTTTTTCTTTGGAAATAGAGATAAAACAGGGGTTAGGAATGGCAGAAAATTCTCAGAATAAACAAGCACAGATGTCGTCGACAAATGCACCGATTGCTGCAAAGAGCGCGACTGCTGCGCCAATAAAACCGGCCACACAATCCAATCCTCAGAATAATAAAGTATACGACGCATCAAGCATCGTCGTTCTCGAAGGCCTTGAAGCAGTCAGAAAGCGACCCGGCATGTATATCGGCAGCACCGACATTCGCGGACTGCACCATTGCGTATACGAAGTCGTCGACAACTCCGTAGACGAAGCGCTCGCTGGACAGTGCACGAAAGTAATAATCACTATCACAAAAGAGAACAGCGTCCGAGTCGAAGACAACGGCCGCGGCATTCCAACAGAGCTCTATCCTGCGCTCAATCAATCGACGCTCACCGTCGTTCTCACAAAACTGCACGCGGGCGGAAAATTCGACAAGAACAGCTACAAAGTCTCTGGCGGTCTGCACGGTGTCGGCGTGTCTGCTGTCAACGCGCTTTCAGAAAAACTCGTTGCAACAGTCTTTCGCAACGGCAAAATAAGCCAGCAGACATTTCATCGAGGAACTCCGACAACGCCAGTGAACGAAATTGGCCCGACAACACTGCGAGGCACGACAGTCGAATTCTGGCCGGACAAAACTATTTTCGAGACTGATGTTTTCCATTATGAAACACTTGTCGCGAGATTTCGAGAGCTTGCATTCCTCAACAAAGGGCTCACTATCGTCGTCAAAGACGAAAGACAAGACAAGCAAACAGAATTCCTCTATGAAGGTGGCATCAAATCATTCGTAGAATTCCTCAACCAGAATAAAGTTCCTTTCCACGACGCAATCTATTTCCAGAAAGAATCGGAGCAGTTCAACACCGTCGTGGAAGTCGCGCTCCAATACAACGAGACGTATAACGAGAATGTCTTCTCGTTCGTCAACAACATCAATACAGTCGAAGGCGGAACGCATCTCGTCGGATTTCGATCAGCGCTCAACCGCGTGATGAATAAATATGCCGAGAGCCTCAAACTCATCAAAGACGATATCAAGCTCACTGCTGAAGACACGAAAGAAGGGCTCACAGCAGTACTCTCAGTAAAAATCCCAGACCCGCAGTTCGAAGGACAGACAAAAGCGAAACTCGGCTCGTCATTCGTCCGAGGTCTCGTCGACGAAGTCGTCTATGAACAGCTCGAGAACTTCTTCGAAGAGAACCCAGGCATCGCAAAGAAAGTCATCGCAAAATGTTTGATGGCATTCAGTGCAAGAGAGGCCGCACGCAAAGCGCGAGAGCTCACACGACGAAAAGGCGCGCTCGACTCGGGCAGCCTTCCAGGAAAACTCGCAGACTGCTCGAACCGCGATCCGAGCCAGTGCGAAATATATATCGTCGAGGGAGATTCCGCCGGTGGATCAGCGAAGCAAGGGCGCAATCGCGAATTCCAAGCTATCCTCCCGTTGCGAGGAAAAATCCTCAACGTCGAGAAAGCGCGGCTCGTGAAAATCCTCTCATCGAATGAGATTGTCACACTCATCAGCGCGCTTGGCTGCGGCATCGGCGAAGAATTCGACATAAAAAAATTGCGTTACCACAAAGTCATCATCATGACTGACTCGGATGTCGACGGATCGCACATCGCGACACTCATCCTGACATTCTTCTATCGCTATCTCAAACCGTTAATCGACGGCGGACATGTCTATATCGCGCAGCCGCCGCTCTATCTCATCAAGAAAGGGAAAGAACAATTCTACGCGCGCGATGACGAAGCAAAAGATGCAATCCTCAAACGGCTCAACGCAAACGAGAATGAAATAACACTCCAACGATACAAAGGTCTTGGTGAGATGAATCCTGAACAATTGTGGACGACGACGATGGATCCGACAGCGCGCGTGCTCAAACGTATCATGGTCGAGGATGCAGTCGAAGCCGATCTCCTGTTCACTGTCTTGATGGGAGACGAAGTCGATGACCGCAAGAAATTCATCATGGAAAACGCAAAGTTCGTCACAAACCTTGACGTCTAAAGCAAAAACTGCACACCTCAAAAATTATAAATCTCGGCAGTTTCCCAAAAAGATGTCTCCACGAGCTCCATCAATCAAGATTGTTTCTGCGCCGACTGAGCAAGAAAAAAGAATCGCTCAGAATAGATATAATACGTGGCGATTTGTGCAACCAGGATTATTAGATGCAGACACATTTCTCGGCTCTCTCGATTTTGGCTTTGCGATTCAATGGAAAGCGCTTTGCATGACTTTGGAAGAACAGAATTATCGCGGAAGCGTCTTTGCCGTGGGCTCGCTCACAATGCCCGCTGAAGTACGCAACGCATATGCTATCGCAAAGGAAAAATATACAACCATACCTGACCTCGATCTTCTCTTCTCACAACGGACACAATATTATCCCGAACAACTCGCGAAAATCGCGCGAAAAACATTTTCTCCAAACCAAATGTACGCTCACTACGAAACAATCATAATCGGCAAGAATGACGGCTGCCGAGTTCATTTGATCCCTGCACTTCAAATCAATGGCCAGATGATTCCGCCACGAGAATTATTGCAGCGTCTAAAAAAATATCACACGCCTTGCGTCAGGTTGTATGCAAGTCATTAAAAACAACCCACTAAATCTTTGAATCTTGAATCATCACAAACATAAAACAGAAATGCAATCGCCGCGATTGTAATCAAAAGAAAAGCGATATCAGCCAATGTACACGATCAAACAAACGCCGCAAGATTTCATCGTCGAGGAAATCATAGACCTATCAACTATAATCGCTGAGCCTCAGAAAAAGTTTTTGATATATACGCTCACGAAAAGTGATGAGACAACGCTGCATTGCATCAAGCGCCTTGCGCAAAAAATCGGGATTGAAGAGAAGCTCATTGGATTCTGCGGACTTAAGGATAAAAATGCGACAACAAGCCAATATATCTCCATTCCGAATTTCGGCACAAAAACAGCACGCGAGCGCGTCGAATCACTATCAAGCGGAACAGTCACGCTCAAGTTTGCCGGATCGAGAGACACACCTCTCTTCATCGGCGCTCTGCTCGCCAACCGGTTCACGATAAAAGCCGCAAATATATCTGGCTACAAAGTCGTCAAGCAGCAACAGATGATCAATTATTTTGGAGAGCAACGATTCTCCGAGCAGAACGCGGCGATCGGCAAATTGCTCATCACAAAAAAGTTCGCGCAGGCGCGCGACCTCATACTTCAAGAAGGAATCGACAAAGGCGACAAAGTGAGTGCCGAGCTCACGCAGTATCGCGAGAAAAATCCCAATGACGCCGTCGGCGCGCTGCGCCGCCTCAGCCCAAAGCTGCTCATGCTCTACATCCACGCATTCCAGTCAAAACTGTGGAACAACATAGCGAGCACAATCGCGCAACGTACGTTTTCTGACTTCTTTGTCGACGAAAAGCTGCACATTGCAATTCCCGCAGAGATCAAAAACGCATATGAGAATGGTGCGAATATCCACGAGACAAAAATACCGATCATCGGATTCGACTATGAAGAAGAAAAATATGACGACTCTCTCAAGCAGCTCATTGCTGACGAGTTACGCAACGAAAAAATGTCGCTGCGGGATTTCATCAGCAAAGAGTTTCCTGAACTCACAAAGTCCGGCGGCAAGAGGGATTTCATCGTGCAGATTGGAGAATTGCAGATAACTGATCTGCGAGAAAAACCGAAAACAGGAATTCTGCCGCATAGCGAAACAACAGAAGATGCAATCATCGTCTCATTCTTGCTCGAGAAAGGAAGCTATGCGACAGTTGCGCTACGCCACATACTCATACATGAGTAAATCAGAGATGGTTGATCACAAAATATCTCTGTGTCTTATCCCCTTCCCATTTCTCCCTTGTCAACAATTATAAACAAAGATGCGCAGTTTCAACTGCGCTCATGAGAAAATGGATCATTGGATTGATTGTGCCAATAGCGCTTGGCGGATTTCTCGATTTCATCAAAGTCGTCAACCCGCTCTATGTAACTGCCGTGATCACACTTGGAATTCTCGTGCCAATAGGCCTCATTTCAGTTGTGCTTGATCACAATAAGAAAGCAAAAGAGAAAGAATATCGATAACATCATCCAAACTATGCGAGTCTTTTTCTATTAATTTATTCCAAAAACCAAGACAGGATAGAACGTGGAGCGCCAACGCCTTGAGCAGGTCGACGGCGATCATTTGTCTCGGCACGCTTCTCTTTTGAGACAAAATGCGAAAGTTCTATTTCGAGCGCCGCGGCATTCTCGTACTGCGCTTCTTCAGTCCGAAATGCAGTGTGATGATGGAAACTGCGTCCATTCTTGAAATAGAACTTGTGCTTCTTGTGCAGCATCTCATGATACATGACATAATCGACGAGATCCATGCGCGATTCAAGTGTCTTTGCAATCATGATTGTGTCAGTATGATAATTATAGTGGCCTAATTTTCGGAACGTCTTCCCGCCCCATTCTAGATTCGGACGCTCGATTGCGCCATTAAAATAGCGAGCATTCGCACGGTCGAACGATGCGACGAGTATCGGGTCTGCCTTTGTGATCGGAGCATAATTTCCGATTTTTTTGATGAATATCTCATACATATCCATCGCTGTTGTTCGGCGGATAGATACAATTTTGCCATTTTTGCCGCCAAGCATCTTCCGATTCTTGCCGAACATTTTTGCGAGAAGCGATTGCATGAGCCCACGAACAAGATCGGTATCAGTCTCACGCCACGTCTTGCTGAGACGGAATTCGATCTCAACAAGTGGATCGCCGAGAATCGCAGGAGTCCGCCGCATAATGATCTGCCCATTGAATGGGGTGAATTTGCCTGAGAATGTGACATTAAAACGATATGAAGAGAGAGCATCGCTCCCAAATAATTCACGGAATGATTCTTCAGCCAATTGTTGGAACGGTTGTAAAGAGTCCATAGTTTTATGTGTCTCTCAGAAAAATAATTTGCTGATAATGCGTGACAGTGCAACAACCCTATTGACAAGTGCCTGATGCACACGTCAATGAATCTGCACACATATTATTTGCGTCGCAAGGGCTGCCTGCACCAAGATTCACATTGCGACACGCACCGACACCATCGCCGTTTGAATCATAGCAGATTCCGGCAGCACATGCAGCAGGAGGAGGATTCTTCGATTTAACACCACACTCTGCGCCAAGAGGGAGAGTTCCTGCTGGTGGCGGAGGATTGCAAGTGACGCTTCCAACGTCGCAACCCGTTGATGAGCATACTTGCTTGACAGAGTAGCCGCAAGATGAATCAAGGATTGATGAGCAGCCGAATGTCTCGATATTACCTGTTTGTGTATTACAACGATTAGGTTGTATGGTTACACATCGTGCACCTTGGAACGTATCGGCGAAACCTGCTTGCGGTGTATCTGCGATGAATTTGCAGAGTGCACCACTGCCGCAATCGCTGCCAGAACTTCCAAAACCTGCGCCGCAAGAGCCTGCGCCATTGCATGAGCCTGCATTCATGAGCTCATTTCCATTGCAGTAGGAATGACAAGGATCTTGGACTTTGCTCGTTTTGATGTATTCCAATTCGTTTGCGATCCCGACCACTGCAGCCTGCGCACTCATCTGTGCTCCGCCAACTGTGACAATGACTTGACGTGCATGATGACCGATCGCTCCGGCAGGAATATCGATATGCGCAGGAATAGAATTGATGTCATCGCCAGAAATAGCCGGCGGATTCTGCACGATGCAAGCATTGTAGAGTGCTTGCGATCCTTGGGCAACTGAATCCCACAGCGATGACAATGCTGCTTGTGCAGTCATGGTTGATCCCTGATATGTCACAAAAATGTCTGAGCCGCTATGGGTCACTGTAGATATTGCAAAGCCGAATGAGACACAAAGTATGAGGAGAGCGCAAACTATTGCGGCTGTTACTACGTGCTTTGTTTGTGTTGTTATCACTTTTTTGCTCATCGTCCGTTCTTTGTTTTCTTTATTAATTGATTTCTTAGCTTTTGTTTATTGCTTATTTCTTATTGCTGTAATAAATAATTGAGTCATTTAGGGAGTAGCATCGCCACCAGTACTGCTGCTTTATGATTTGCAGAAATATACTAATGATGATGGAACGTTAGTCTGAGTTATGACGCCGCCGAGCGTTGTTGCTGTTCCGCAATTGCTTGCAACACTATACTCAGGCATATTCTTCTCGCAGACTATGAGCGTTCCTTTGACTGCACTATTCCCCGATATACCTACAGCAAGTTGTGGATATGATCCAAGCGTGACTCCTCCTGAACAAGAGCCCGCACTATTCCGGGTGAATGAGGCACCAGATATCTGCGAATAGCCCGAAGGACACGAAGCACCATCAGTCTGCCCACCACAATAATTATTTGTCAAAACAGTCACAATATCTTTCTGTGTTCGATCGCTCGACTGAAGACAGAGTGAGAACCAACCGTTGTTTGTCGATCGGACTCCTCCGACGCTAGAACTTTGCATTGCGATACCACTTGAGACTTGCCCATATATATGACCAATAAGAGTGTATGGTGATGGACATGACGGATCGATTCCCGACAATCCGACTCCTGAATCGACAAGAACATAGAAGTCAGCAGTTGCAGTTTGTGCCGGCGTCACAACGGACGTCTGGGTTGCTGTTCCCGCAGGCGCATTCGGCAAGACTTGCGCTTTGACAGCTACAAGTTGCCCAAGTTCATCGTCAAGTGTTGCAAATCCATTCGGAGTATCGACAAAAATCTGGTCACCGCCATGACCAAAGGTAATTTGTTGGTATGCTGCGGGTCTGTCTGCGACGATATATGAGATAGATAAGACACATAGTATGACAACGAGAACTATAACAGCACCAATGATGAAGAATCGCCTTCTTTTTTTCCCCATTGTTCCTTTTTTTGCCATATTGTCTTTTTAAAACTTGCCCAAGAGGGCGGCGAAATCAAAAAAAAACATAACTCAGGTAACTCAAAAACGTAAATCAGCAAAAAATCTGCGAATTTTCCAACTTACTTTCCGCGAATGAGTGAGAGTGCCTTCTCCTTGATATCGGAAAATGTTTGTGCTATTCCTTTCGTGTGACGTGCAACAAGTCTGCCGAAGTTGCGATAATGTATGTCCCGAATATTGTCAGACAACGAATTACCATAAGTATTGAAATAGACAAATTCTACATACTGCTTGAGCGGCGGTTGTGGCACGACTTCATCAGCATAGCCAAGCGCAACGATTGCTTGCGGTCGGGCATTATCTGGAATCGCGAGATGCACTTTGAGTTTTGTTTCATCAAAAGCACTCACCCAACAAGAGCCGATCCCAAGCTCTGTCGCTTTGAGCAGCATCGTTTGTATCATCGCAGCGCAATTCTGCACGGAGTACAAACGATCGCCACGAACTCCGTAGAATTGTGTCGCAGTTTTTGTGTCTGCGCACACTACCAAGAGGATTGCTGCGTTCGCCATCCACATCTGGCTGTAACAAATGTGAGCGAGCTTCTCTTTTTGATCGGCATTCTCTATGACGATGACTTTCCAATTCTGCAGATTGCCACTCGACGGTGCGAGTGCGCCTGCCGCAATGATAGAAGTCCACAAGTCTCTCTCCAGTGGAACTGAAAGAAATTTGCGCACAGATCGACGTTTTTGCACGATGCTGTCAAAATCCATGTATACATTCCTCGACTATACATTTATAAATATTCTTCTTTATTCATCGTTTGCTATGGTTGCAACAGAACTCAAACAAGTCATCATTGTCAGAGCAGATCTGCAATTGCCGAAAGGAAAGATTGCCGCGCAAGTCGCGCACGCCGCAGTCGAAGCTGCATGGCGCAGCGACAAATTCCTTTTCAAAGATTGGCGCGAGAGCGGCATGAAAAAAGTTGCGCTCAAAGTCAAAGATCTTGCCGAACTATATGCGATCGAACAGCTCGCAAAACAAGCCGGCCTTGTAACTGCGATAATCACAGACGCGGGAAAAACAGTCGTTGAGCCGGGTACAGTGACGTGCTGCGCGATCGGTCCGGATGAAGAGAAAAAGATCGACGCTATTACTGCAAAGCTGCAGATGCTCTAATAATTCAATAATTATTGCTCCATTCATCTTCTTCTTCGAATAAATTTATATTTACTGCAAAATTCCACTGAGTATGTCACTAAGAATATCTGCAGGAGACGCATCATATTCTCGAGCATTCGAAGGATCAGTCGACGTTGATGGATCAACCATAGCATTCAGCGGAACTCTCGGATATGAACGATTTGAACGGAAAATAAGATTACCGTGGATTGAAACGACATTCTTCCCGGGAGTTCTTGATTCATCACACTATCCAGTCACTGTCAAATATGCGCGGACAAATTCGGATGAACCCGACATACTTCATGCAGAATATGAAATTTCGACTGAAGAATTGTGCGTCTATCTTGCAACTGGACAATGCCCTAACCCGAATGAAGATGCTGTCGCAGCCAAGTTTATTGACGAATTTGCACTCAAAATTAGAGAACAGCTTCCACTAAAATTACGCGAGCAATTGCATTTCGGACTAGAGTCGCTCGTTAAAAGATAAGGAGATTGCAGCAATATTACTAATTAGTTCTTGCGAACTATTTCTTCACTAATTTCTTGACTTCTTCGGAGAAATCGTCAAGATCTTCGAACTGCTTGTAGACAGATGCGAAACGGATATATGCAATCTTATCCAATTTCTTGAGCGACTTCATGACCATATCGCCAATCTCCGTCGTTTTTATCTCTACAGAATCAGAATTACGGATCTGCGACTCGATGTCATTCACCACTTCTTGGATTTTTTCATATGTGACTGGACGTTTGCCACAGGCATGGACAATTCCTGCAAGAATTTTCTGTCGGTCGAATGGAACCCGAGCCCCGTTTTTTTTGATGACAATTATTTCGACATGCTCGACACGTTCATATGATGTAAATCGTTTTTGACAAGAAAGACATTCACGACGTCGGCGAATTGCAGAGTCATCAGGAGTCTCACGAGTGTCAACGACTTTATGTTCAAATCCGCCGCAATATGGACATTTCATATTCTTTATTCCGATTGACAATTGCTAATTATTGCTTTGAAATAGTTATTTGAAAGCATCAAAAAATATGAAAAATGCGCCCCACGAGCCATATACAATATATTGTGGAACAAATAAGGTGCAAGCACAAACTGTTGTAGTCAGTCCTATGCGATACTGCTATGACGTTTATAAAGATTTGGCAACAAAACAAACAACAAGTTACAAGAAGATATAATCCAAAAACACCTTATTCGTATTTTCCTTTGACTTGATATTGTGGAGAATGGATGATTGCCATGTATTTGTCTACAAGCAACTTCTGCTGCAACCGCTTTGCAAGAAATGTAATGAGGAATATTCTTACAATAAGAAAGATACCAAGACCAATGAGAATTGTATTGACTACCGTCTCTAATTCCATGACCGTTATATAATTAAAATGGTTTAAATGTTTTCCGAAGCCTGGCTCTTTAGTCACAGCCGAAAACAATCCGGCTCAAAGTTGGAACAGCTAGGACTTGCTCACTCTTTTGAAAATTGCAACGGAGCACTCTACTTGTTCGGAGTTATGAATATATCATCGTCCGAGTCAAAAGATATCGGAGTCGTTGAAGATTGCGGATTGGAGTTTTTTGTTTCTTTCTCTTTTTCGGCACCAGTCACAGTATTGAGCAGCTCTGATGCAGTCGGCGTGCGCGGATAGAGCGATTCATCCGTGCCAGTGCCTTTTGTATTCTGCAAGAGAGAGCGGATGAACGCAACATCTTGTTCAAGGCGCTCGAGAGTCTGCTGCTGACGGGCGACATGATCTTTGAGCGAATTAAAGTCTTTGATAAGAAGTGCCTGCGACTTGCTGATACCACTTGTGACATCATCAGTCATTCCTTGCATGCTCACATTATTTGCAACGCGATTCGGAGCGCCATCTACTGTTTCAGCGGCAATCCCGACGAGATCCTGCGCATTTACTGTTTTTTGCTGGCGAGGAGCATTTGCACTTTTTTGGATTTCAGTCTCGAATTGCTTTTGCGTCTTCTCGACATGCAACATGCTCTGCGCCATCTGCTTTGCTTCCATGCTTGATCGCGCAAGGCCTGTGCTCAGAAGTTTAGCAACAAGCTCTTCTTGCGAAAGCTGTTTGTCTTCTTTCTCAGCTTGCATTGGCGGTCGCTTCCATTTGTCAGGAATAGTCATTTTTTCGTCGGTAAATCTATTTGCCTGTACATATTTAAATATGTCGAAATATCTTGAAAACCCGCAAATCGTAATTATTAGACACAGCAACTGCAACTAAGTTTGATATTCGGAAAGTTCAGCAATCAGCCAAAATAAATGGTTCCAATGGTTCACGGACAAACAAGGCGACCCGGAGAGATGCAATCGACGCATGCAAAGAAAAAAATAGCTCTTCTTGCGTCGACACAAGATGCTGCAAGCATGAATGTCTACGCAAAACTGATCTCTGAAAAACAACATTGGAAAAAGTCTTCATTGGTATTTGAAAACTCACCTGTTTATTTGGCATCATTCTCGGATGTCGACGCAACACTTTTCTTGACACAGAAAAAAAGTGTCTATTGTGAGCATATCGACGAGGAAATTGCCGCGACTCTTGGTATAGACATACAAGAAATCAACGCTCTCATTTTTATTACAAAACACGACTCTAAATCAGGAAGACCCTCATTCAGCGTCCACACACAAGGCAATTGGAATAAGGCAGAACTGGGAGGGAATCCGCAAGAACTTGCAACATGCCCCGTTGTCCTTAAGCATTTGCTTTTCCGCTCGCTTGAACGAGCAAATAACGTTGCCGGATTTGAAGTAGTGAATGAATGCACACATCATGGTCCATCAATAACTGTTCCAAGCGTTTTCATCGAGATTGGCTCGACACAGACAGAATGGCAACGATCAGATGCAGGAGTCATTCTTGCAAGTGCGATCGAGTCTGCGCTGTCAACATATGTCGGAGAGATTGATTGCGATGACAATCGCCCAACAATCATCGGCATTGGCGGAACACATACCTGTTCAAACTTTACACG
>CAZGJY010000011.1:0-13370 GCA_964525725.1 uncultured Methanosarcinales archaeon
GGTCTGCAGCGCAAGCTTGATCCGCAGCAGACTGTTTTGCATGCGACGTACAAGGTCCGCTTTGAAGGTGTTTTTCCGATGCACAAATATGATTTTCTCGTATTGAATGCTGAACAGCTGCGAGGAGCGTTCACTGATCCTGTCCAAAAAGATTTAGATGAGCACATTGCACAGCAAAGCACCAGAATTATATTAGATGGCTGGATGCCTGAGCAATTTCATACAACTCTCAATCCAAGTCCATCGTTAAAGATATGGACGCATTATGCTCAGCCGACGGATAAAATCAAATCCTCAACTTTGTTTAGGCGATCAATGGGGAATTATGATTTGGCAAGCGTCGTCGGGATGGTCGGCTTTGTCGATAGAAATTTTGGGAGTGGCTAAGGTCTTTAGTCGTATTAATATCTTTTTAGGTGATGATTTTTGTGCATATGATCGCAGATATTGCCGCTTTTTTTGCATATATTTCCTTTCGTTCCCATTTCCGTCGAGAAATAGCAGAATATTAATATATCACCGATGGCGGTAGCCATTGGCGGCAAGGAGTGCCACGTCAGGTTATCATGCAATTATATCTTGTTCATTGCTGGGATGCGTTCACGACGCAGAATGGAATCGAAGATTGGCATCCGCTCTGGTATGATTGGCTCGAATTCCAATTTCCAAAAGGCACCGTGAAAGTATTACGGATGCCGAACAGCAATTCGCCTCAGATAGAGGCGTGGGTGTCTGCGCTCATCGATGCAGCGCCGATCGTAGACGAACAAACAGTCTTTGTCGGTCACAGTGTTGGTTGTCAAGCGATCCTCAGATATCTCTCTCTGCAGAAAGCGACAACTGTTGGTGCAGTCATTCTCATCGCAGGTTGGTTCAAATTGACAAATCTGGAATCGCAGGACGCTGAGCGTATCGCGCAGCCGTGGGTGGATACGTCAATTGAATTTGCTTCGCTCGCATCGCTGCGCAAAAAAACCAGTGTCATTCTCTCTGACGATGACCCATTCGTACCGCTCGACACGAACGTCAATGTGTTCAAGAAATATATCACTGAGGACATAACAATTCTGCAAGGCAAAGGTCATTTTGATAATTGTTCGTCGATTCCATTGCTCAAAGAAAAATTGCAGCATTCAGGATTCAGCGCATCAGCTGGAGGAGAGAATCCATTTGCCGATAAAAATGCTAAAAGTGAAAATGAATAGCATTCAAATGACGGGCTCAAAGTGCTGCATTGCAAGTTTCATTTGTTTTATTTCTTAGCCGCAGATTTATTGCGGTATTCTATATCGTAGAGCCGCTGCGCTTTCTCTATGTCGAGGAATGCTTCTTCTTTGTCGAGGACTTGATATACCTTGACTTTCTTGCCTTCCAACTGTTTGTAGCTTTCAAAGAAATGACTGAGCTCTTTGATGAAGTGCTGCGGGACATCTTTTATCGAATTCCACTCGCTGTATCTTGGATCTTTCGCGTGCACTGCAACAATCTTGTCGTCCTGCTCTTCGTTGTCGATCATGCGGATCACGCCGAGCACTTTGACTTCACAGAGTGTGAGCGGATATGTCTCTCTGTGCGTGATGATGAAAACGTCGAGCGGGTCGCCGTCCATCCAGAGCGTTCTTGGGATGAAACCGTAGTCGCCGGGATAGTGGACCGCTGAGAACAGGTAGCGGTCAAGTTTGAGCAGACCTGTCTCTTTGTCGAGCTCATATTTTATCTTTGAATCTTTTGGGATCTCGACGATTGCATTCACAATCGCTGGCGCCTTCGCGCCGATCGCAACGTCGTGTATCGGGTTTGTTACCATGGGAGCCTTGGAAACGAAATGGCGGGTTTAAAAATATATCGTCAACAAAAGCTTTGATATAAACAAGCCTAAATGAGTGCAATTACCTTGGCACAATTTTAGGAGAGCGCCTGATTCAGTGCAGACGCAAAGGTCTGCGCTGCAGCGTGAATCCGCAAGATTCACACTGTATGCAAGGCGCTCGACGAAGAATCTGCGAGGGACGAGCAGATAGTTGTCGTAATTGCACTATGCTTTAAATTTAGGAGCAACGCAGTTCACAGCAGTCCGATATTGTGATATTAATTGTTTATGAGAATGTGTATACTGGCGTTGCCATAGCGGCGTTTTGAAACACGACATATATCGTATTCTGATAAAGGATGACGTTGAATGCGAAATAGGAACTCGGACTTGTTGTTGTGCTTGCTATATTTGCTGTTGCGGGAGTTGCGGTTGCAGTTGTGGTAGTCGTAGCTGTGCCTGAAGTTGTTGTTTCTGCTGCTTGTTGTATATTTTGTGAAATCGGTTTGAGGAAATTGATTTGTTGGTCGAGCGTTATGGCACTGCTTATCTTTGCGAGTACGGCAGTCTTTTCGTCGTCAGTGATGACGTGATTCGGATCAGGATTATTGACGAGCGGCGCAATCTGTGTCCAAGCATCTGCTTTTATTTTCGGCAGAGTTGCAATGAGTTGGAGGAGATTCGCGTCGTCTTGCGTGAGCGGCGTTGTTGTCATAAGATCTCGCCGCGCGTCAAATGTCCATTGGTTCGCTGTGTTGTCAAGTGTTTGCGCGGATGCATGAATCGCCAAAGGTTGTCTGCTGATAACTGTGACCGCCGGTGCTGCGGCATTTTTTTCGTTGAGATCGACCATGAATTGTCCGGCGATAAATTTTTTCGACGGATCGTTGAAGAGGAATGATTTTGGATGGACTGTCTCGCCAAGGTCGCCGGATGTCTGCGAGCTCAGTGCAGCGAAACGATTGTCGAGCTCTGTCGAGAATCTGCTCTGATAATCAGTGATGAGTGTCGGTAAGACGCACTCTGGCGTTATGATATAATCGCCGCTCAGTGGGGAGATGGGAATGCTTGAGCCGATGCTGGCTGTCGTCGCCTCTACGGATACTTTCTGGCAATTTGCAAGACCGGATTTTGAGAGGAGGTGGATATTCTGGCTGACGTCGGCGACTGTCGTCTGGAAATAGAATGAAACGACATCGAATGTGCTTTGCGTGAGAAGAATTGTCTTAGCAGGAAGATTCGGCTCGCTTGGAATTTTGTTACGTTCAAGAAGCACTGATGTGAATGCGGCAATGAGCAATGCGATTCCTGCAAAAACCATGATCATTTCATAATATTGAGCGCGTTTTCCGTGGAGCGGGCTGCGACGGTTACTGCATTGAGAGATTTTTGCGATCATGTTATTGTCACTCCTTTTGCCGCATCTCCTGTATTGATCAGGCTATCAACGCTCATCGGCAGATGCATAACGACTTTGGCGTGCGGCAATAAGACTATAGAAGATGATCCCATGCTTGCACACAGATTTGTATCCGCACTATTCTGGCCTCGTAATGTAGTCTTGAGAGAGAGCTGTAGATTTTGAGCCGGCGTTGGTGCATTTTGCTGAGAATTCGAGCCAGCAGAGAGATACCATTCTGCTTCATAACAACCAGCTGTGCCTGTTGCAAAAACTGCATCAAAGAGAGTGCGCTCTGGATTGGGTGTTGCAGTGAAGAAATAGTTTTGATCAGACATTTTGATATACATCGGACTTGCACTATTTGTGTTTGAAGCTCCAACCGTTTGCTGCGTCTGCAATTGTGTGAAATCGAGAAGCAAAGAAGTGCCGGACAAAGACGATTGGATCGCTGTGTCTTTGGAGCCATTATCTTTGGAGAGATATGCGAACACGAGGCAGAGGACGCAGAGGAGCAAGAAGAGGAAGCATAATATGAGGAATGGCAAGAGCGCGCTCTGCGCTCTTTTATTCTCATTTGCTTTTCTTTTTTTTTGTTGCAGCATTTTCCTTCGTGGGTTTGCTTTCTCTTTTTGCCTTTGTGCAGGTTTACTTTTCCCTTATTCTTTCTTTCTCATTTTTAGTGGCCGCAAATTGATTATTATGCGCTGATGAACTGGAATTCGAGGAGGTATGTCTTTTTTGTCGTCGGATCGGTGTACAACCGGTACGTCACGGACGAAACATAATTTATCTTGAGGGTGCTCGTGTCCGTCGTCGTTGCAGGGAACCAGTTGATGATGAGTTGATCTGGATCGTAGATGAGTTTGTATTGCGCATCGTCCACAGGAACGGCAATTTTTTTCGTCAGCGGATCGAGGACGATTATCCGCAATCCGAGTTTGTCTGGAGTCAATGATGAGTCAGGATATGTCGTGAGAATGCTCTCGAATTGCTGTTTAGTGAGCGAGAGGAGCGAATCTTTTGGATGTTGCTGCGCATAATTCATCACGCGCTGTTCGAATGCCGCTGCGCGCAGATTTGTATCGACGATCGAGTACGACGAGAGCATGAATACAATAGTCATGACAATTCCGACGATGAATCCAAAGAACATCGCACGCGCGACATTCTGCCAGAGGTCCGCAATGTTCACGAGTACACCTGCGCATATGCGTCGCTGATCGCTTTTGCGAGTATTGGATTATATTGTGCGCCGGCATTCTGCGCGCCGCTGTTCTGACTCGTCTGTTGATAGGACAATTCGAGAAGCACTTTTGGCGTCGAGGCTGGATCTCCCCATTGCGTCGCGGTGAACGGCGAGTTTTGCGACGGCACGAGAACGACTGAGTCGATATTCTGGTTGCTGCTTTGCCCGTTTGCGTTTGTTGCGCTTGATTTCGTGCCGGTGCTATCGATTGTTGTCAAAGAGTTTGCAAGTGCGCACGCAAATGCATCTGCGCTCGTCGAACCGTCGGAGAAAATGACGAGCGAGTTCACCGTTCCTTGCCGCGTGATGAGTCCGACCATAAGTCCTGCGCTTGCTTGCGTCGTTGTGGTCGCAATATTCTTTTTTACGACTTGGTTCTGCAGGTCAAAGATGTTTGCGCTGCTATCGCTCTGCGAGATTGTTCCCGGATCGTCTATATTATTTGCGACGCCGACATACAGCGGCTGTTTTGCAAGTTTGAGCGGCGCGCCGCAATCGTATACTTTTGGTCTGTTGGGAGTGCCGAGGGAAATTCCAATCTCGTTCGCCTGGAATGAATCGACTTGAAGTCCATTCTGCGTCCGAGTAAATCTCACTTGTCCGAGTTGATTAGTGAAACCTGCTTTTTGATTTGGACCGGTTGCTATGTATTTGCTCGTGAAAACGAGTGATTGCGGGATGTGGATGATGCGCTGGTTCGGTGCTTTGCCATCTTGCGTATTCATGCTGAGAACCGAATTTTGGATTTGCATCGTGAAGTCATTCATTATCGGGACGTAGCGCAACGATGCGAGGCCGTTGAATGATACGAGCGAATCGATGATGTTCGCATAGTCGACGGATTGGAAGTATGTCTGCGATCCACGCGATGCGCCGACGGAGATAACAATATACAGAACGACGAGAAATGCGAGGACGGGAAGGACTATCTCACCGCCAATCTTCATCATCATCTCGCTTGTGACGCGCGATGCCCCTTTTTTTCCAAATGGTTTCATTGTTAGTTTGTTGCTGGATAAGCGCTGATTGTCGGAATGTTCGGATTATAATACGATTGCAAATCGTTCATACTATTGAATGTGCGGAGAACGTAAAGACCATTGCTCGTCTTTTGTATCGAGAGGTAAATGATTTGCAACGTTGTTGTATAGACACTATTCATCAGAAAACTAACTTGCGCAATATCATTTGAATCTTGTGTTAGGGTCATTGCTGATAGTATTGGTTTGCACGAAATCTGGCCTTTGCCTGCTTTATCCAAGCAGATCTGTGAATATGTGACGGGCTGGCCTTGCGTGTTTGTTGTCTGGAATTGGACTGAATAATCCGTATCTAATCGAACTGGAATTGCGATTGCGACTTTGCCCGTATTATCTTTGAGAGTATCAAAGTTCTGTGTCGCGAACTGTATGTTATTAGATATTGTGTTGAGAGCAATAAGGTTTGTGTCTGCTGGTGGCCAAAAGTATTGAAGAACGTGAGCGATAATTGATACGATGAACAAGAAAACTATCGCACCGAGCACCATTTGGATAGCGTCGAGCATGATCGAGCTCTCAGTCTCTGCACGTTTTCCGAATTTTATCTTTCGTATCATTTATTTTGAATTCCTTGTACTGCGGACTTTGGCTAACTTTTTTTTGTCAACCTGTTTTTGCTGCGGGTTGCGATCCGCTGCTGCCTGTTGTCGGAGCTGCGTTCTGTTGCAATGGGTTACACGTCGACGGGTTTGTTATGCAATTGTTCGTGTTAGCATTCTCGTTGTTCGAAAATGCGCCGATCGTATTTGCTGGTCCGCCGGCGAGCTTTGTGAAAATGACGATACAGACGATGATGACAACGAGCGCCAAAATCGCGAAGCCGATGACTTCGAATTCGCTCATCGCTTTCTTCCCACTCACTTTTTGGTTTGTGGTCTGATCTTTTTGACGTTCAGTTATTTGTTTGTGGAGTTTTAAGCTTCTCATTGTTCTTATTCCTCTCTTTTTACGTACTTCCTGGTGTGACGTATTTCTCGTTTCCGATAATATCGCAGACGCTGTTGAGTGCATTGCGTTGTGTTGAGTCGTAATTAAGTATCATGATGCCGTCGACATCTTGTGCTGCGGGTGCAGAGGGCGCTTGAGTTCCCCAAAGTGAGTTTCCTATCAAAACGCCGACAGTTGTTCCGGGGATATATCTGAGCCAACTAATCGAGCTTGGTAATTGGTCTATCTGTGCATTTGCGCTTCCGACTGCTTGTATCGCTTGGATGTTGTCAAGATATTTGGCAAAAACTCTATCATACGAGGAAAGCTCAGTGCGATAGTAAACGACTGCTTGATTCACCCTGACATTGAATATGGTGCTTTGCGTTGTTGCCGCAGTATCTTTGCGATCCGCCAATATCTGAGGAATTGTCTTGGAGTAGCCTAAGATTTGCTGAGAGTTCATCATATAACTTGAATCGAGCCACGTTTTTTGGAATGTTTGTTTCACGCTTGGATCAAAGCTGACGACTGAGCAGACGACGCAGTATGTCTGACCGTTCGCGATCCAATTACGGTCGAAGAGCGGGAAGACGCCGTAGTCCACTTTTTGATAGCAATTATTTATCTGGTTCCACATCGCTTTTTCCAGATTGTATTTTTGAGCAGTCGCATCGCCTGATGCCTTGAGTGTCTGTGCATCGACGTTGCCTGAAATGCTGCTCTGCGTTATTGTTGCCTGGCTGACTGGACAGTTGAAATCGATGATTTGTTTATCGACACCAGGAGTCCGGATAACTCCGGCAAGCGCTGCGCTCTGTTGGCATTGCGCGATGATTGGGTCCGTCGATATGGCGGATGCTCTTGCGAAGAACACGACGTACACTACGATGACAAGAGCTACAATGATGACGGCAACGATTGTGCCGGTGAGAAATGTCATCGCTTTCTTTGTCATCTGAACCCGTTTATTCGTCATAACTGATTATGGTCCTCCTAATTTGCCGAGTATATCAAATCCTGGCGCTGTCCCTTTTTGGATGATGATGATTATGACGATGAGTGCGACGAGCGCAAGAATCATCCAACCAATCATTGTCCATGACATATCCATCGCTTTTTTGTTTTTCATTTCATGTTTCTCGTTGTAGTCTTAGCCTTGGTTGACAACTATGTCGCACATCGTTGGAATCTGGACAGTTGGGATTATCATTGTTCCAACGCCAGTCATTGTTGGTGTTGCCGAGATTGTGAATGTCTCTTGCGTTGCAGATTTGATTGCACCGTAGTGGAGTAATTGATAATAGATGACGCTTTGCGGCGTTTGCGTCGTGAATATCTGCGTCGGGCCGCCGCCTGCGACCGAACTCGTCAATAACGTGTTGAAGAGTGTTTGTCCACCGCTTCCTTGGGTATTTTGGAGAAGTTGCGTGAGATCTTGTTTGTTGAGAATATCTTGCTGCAAGCCTTTGTCAAAATATGTTGTTGAGCATATCATGCAAGCAGTAATTGTGATGCCGTTTGTCCTTATTCCAGCCGTTACTGAATCCTGCTGGCTTGATGGAATTATTTTACGGCTATCGTAGAGTGTGTAGCGTGCAATATTGTCTGTATCGCGAATAGTTGTTGTTTCGGGAAGGGCCGAACCTTGGATGATGCTATTATTTCCCGTTATCTGCCAGCAAGTGTTGAGTTTATTCGCGAAGTAGCTTTGCAATTTGATCTGCGTTATTGCAACAGAACTTGATGCTGCTGCCCCGAAAATACTTTTCGCCGCAGTTGTCATGTTCTGGGTCATTGTTATTGCATCAACATCGCTTGATTTGAGAAAAACATCCTCTGCTTTGCAATTAAGTTCATATGTCTTCCAGAAACTCACACCTTTGATGTTTGTGACTTCGCTCTTGATCCCTTCAAGATTGCAAAGTTCTCGAGCACCGCTATCGCTTGCAACTTTGTATGATCGTATGAACAGAACGACTGAAACGATAATCACAACGGCGAGTATGATAAGCGTCACAAGATTGAATGCGATGCCTTTCTTGCTGCTGTGAATCTGTTTGATTTTCATGCGAGTAAAAAACCTGATATTTTTTTTCATCTATACGGCGAGATGACTTTCCAGAGCATGACACCGAAAATGATGACTGCGACGATGGCGAGCACTACTTTGATGGCCGTCAAAATCGCGGGCGTGATGCTGTTCTGCGCTTTTTTGTGCTGAATCATGAGGAGAATGAAAGAGTGATTGTGAATTTGTAATTATGGTGTTTTGAGTAAGTTATTTCCATTTGAGCAGCAAACTGATCCGCCTGGGTCTCCTTTGCAAGCTGCTGCAAGGCCGCTTATCGGAAATTCTCCGGCTTTACACGCAGAAGTGCAATATCCGCCGCTGATTCCGCAACTGCCGAATGATGTCGAGCTTTTCTGCGAGCTGTTGATGAAGATGTAGATGAGGACAATGAGAACGACAAGCGCAATGACTGCGCTGACGACGACAGTCAGGCTGATTTCAGCTTTCTTTCTATTTACTGTTCTCATATTTTTATTGTCCCGTTGGAGCATTTACTAGTGTGCAACAGAAACCGCCAGTCCCTTGGCTATTTGTACAACTACTTGGTACTTTTACATATCCTTGTGAGCAAGGTTGACTTGCTGGCACACATTCGTTCTGTCCGTTGTTATCTATGCATGATGCAACGCCGCCAGTGAACGTGCTAGTGCCCCGAAGCACGATAATCGAAAGTATGACGAGAATCAACAGTGCAAGGACTGCTAGAACAATAACATTAAGCGAAAGGCCATCGCCTTTCTTGTTGTTGCGAGCTGATCGCAATGTTAGACGCAACATGTTTGACCGTTCGCTTTTCCAGCGCCGTCGACACAGACCAATCCAGGTTGTGGTATTTTGTTGAAGCCGACATCGGCGCATGTACTGTCATCCGAACAAGTGCCGCCTTTGTTTGCGCAAAGATTGATCTGGTTGTTCGTGCCGCCTAAGTTTCGTATAATCATTGTCGCTAAAACGATGAGAATCAATAGTGCAATTATCGCCATGACAATCGTGCTCATGGACAAGTCCGCTCTTTTTTGTAGTGCAAATCGCATCAAAACACCTCTGAGGACTTTTTCCGTTTGTTTATATATAAAGCTTGTGGTGTAGCTCGACGGAGTTACTTTGGAAGGATAGCGTTAAACGCCATGCTCTTGGCTTTGGCAAGCATGCGCTCTTGCACTGTGACGCCTTTGCGTTTCGCTTCATCCATCGCATTTTTGAGATTATTGATTGCAAATGTCCGGCTTTTGAGCGCAGCGATACCAACTTCGCCAACAAGTTCTTTTGTTCTCAAATCATATCCGAGAGCTTGGATTGTGAATGCGACGCCTTTGAATAGATTCTCGATCGTCGGAAGCAGTTTGTGCGCCTTCACGAATTCTTGCGATGAGATTGGCCAGAGATCGACACTTACGTCGCCGTTGACAAATGTTGGATTGTTGAATTTTGAGTATGTCACAATCCAACCATCGGGAATATGTTTTGTCGCAGTGAGGGAGCCACTCGTCACAAAGTCAAAGTCGTGGAGTATTGTCGGCGTTCCATACAGTTCGTTTACAAGTGTTCGGCTCACTGCGCCGCCGATGAGATAGATTTCTGCGTCAGGTTCAACATTTGTGAAGATAAGTCTTTTGATTTCTTCAAATCGTGGATGCGACTCAAGTCCCTTCGTGAGAATCTCTGCAAGTTCCTCTGTTGTTTGAGATTTGGTCATTTCGTGTTCATCCAACGAGCAATCGTTGTTTCTGTGTCGATTTATTCAGCGTAAGTCAATTTCATTGCTTTGTTATTTTCGTTGTACGCCGTAATGTCTCATCAAATCGCCGACAGTCATCGTATTAGTCTGCGCAGGCGTGTAACCGAGCTGTCGTACAACGTAGAATAATTTTTTCTTTGAAGGCGATTCAATCTCGATGAACGCAGGTATCTTCACATTCTTGTAGACATTTATCTCGACGGATGAATTGCCGACCGCATATGATGTACGAAATTTGCTTTCCGTCGCTTTTTGCTTGAATCCGAGCTGCAGGATGATTGTGTGCATTGTTTGCGGATCGGAGATTGCTAGTTCGTATTCATCAGCTCTTTTTACATCTCGATCTTTGCGTTTCACTTTGAGGCAAAGGATATCCTTGTCGCCCTTTTCTTTTCCTGAACGAAGCCGCAATGTTTTCCCGCTTTTCTTGAATGATCCGTCTGTGCTATCATAATATGTTGTCGTGAGCAATCCAGCGAAAACGCGTTTTGCGTCGATCGCTTTGAGACGTTTCTTGAGTGCTGGAACGTCGATATCCAATATTTTGACTTCAATCTCTGTTTTCATTTTTGCACTCCGTCCACTCGGTACGTCACCAAGAAGCAATCGCGCAGATCTTTTATCGTGACGAATTTCGCAAGCTTCGTCTTGATGCTGTCCGTCGTGTAGATCGGCGAGACTTTCTCGTCGAACTGCAATTGCCGATAGTCAATGCGATCGTAGATCTGCTGTGCTTTGAGATTCGAAAGTATGTATGTCTCGTCGATCTTGTATTCGGCGATTGCAGTACTCACAGTACTTGTTGTCGCTGCATTCGCGCCGATATTGTCGACAGTCTCTGTACGCGCCAGATATTTTTTCTCGACCAAGCCGTCGAGAACTCCTGTTATGTCGAGACCGAAGCCTTGCGCTTGCAGCATGCGCGCGTCAAAGCGCTTGAGCGTGAATGCTTTTTTGAGGACGAGCAATTCCTGCTCGGTCAACTGATCGAGCTCAGGCAGTTTTGCAATAGCGAGTGTGTCGACGTCTTTGATGAGGCAGCCACCGACTCGCTCGAAGAGCAAGTTGAACTGCGCTGCGGAATTTGCCGTCTGACAGAGGAAGAGGACGCATGGCAGCAGGATTGTTTTTGTGTTTTGATCGTTGCCGTCGTTTATTATCATGAAATCTTTCTTTGAGATTTTCGGCATGATGATAGGCAACAGATTCTTCTTGTCGAATTCCTCGATCTCGCCGAAGAATTCTTTCTCGTTCGCAAAATTCTCGAGGATGTCAACCGTCGAGCCGCCATGCTTCGTCATTCTTGGTCGCACGCTGACAAAGAGTGGAACGTCGACGACGCCAGTGATGAGCGCTTGTCCGATCGATAGATTCTGGATCTCGTTCTCCGAATCTGTCGTCAATCCTTCGACAGAATTAGAGATCGCCTTGAGATCGTTCGGGTTTGTCACCTTGAGAATGATCTGCGTCGAGACTTGCGAGAGAACGGATTTGTCGACGCGCGCTGGTCGCTGGCTGACGACGCAAATTCCGAGACCAAACTTTCTTCCTTCAGATGCGAGCGTACGGATGATGTCTGATGTGATTGCAGCGCCGAAACTGCGCTCGGGACAGAAATTATGCGCTTCTTCTATCACGCAGAAGAATGGCGGAATCTGCTGTTTCTTCCTTGCTTCAAATAAATCTTTGAGCAACTTATAGACGAGGATCTGCTGCATGTCTGGCGCGATGCCGCGCAGATTGAGGACGGAACATTTTCCGCCTTGCACCAGTTCGTTGAGCGCAACAGGAGCTTTGGAGAAGAAACCGCAACTGCGCAGATATTCGATGAGCTTGATGACGTTCCACTTAGCGGGGCTTTCTTCTTGTTCGAGCGCAAAGATGAGCGATTCGAAATCAAATTCGGCCACACGCTTGAGCGCGGAGAAAATGAGCCCTTCTTGCGCCGCAGATAATTTTGATGGAAGGACGTGGAACAATTCCTGCGGCTCGAGCTTGTCTGAGATTGTTATGGGTTTGACGTCTTGATTGTGATTGACGTCGCCGTAGACTTGGACGCGGCGCAGGAATGCTTTTGGCTTGAGACCGTACGCTGCGAGCCGCGCAGTATCTGCAGGATTTTCGTTCTTCTCTCGCAGCGTCGCATATTCTCCGTGCGGGTCGATGATGAGGAGCGGCACATGCTTCTCCATGATTTCTTCGAGGAGGACACCGACTGAGTATGATTTCCCCGCGCCGGATTTCGCAAGGATCGCGACGTGCTTCGTCAGGAGGTTTTGGAGATCGAGATAGATGTTGATGTCTCGCCCGTCGAGTTTTCCGATGAGCGCGCCTTTGTTGCTCGACTCGAGCTTCACGATCGACTTGATGAAATCGTCTTCTGCGCGCAGGACTTCGCTGCCGACGTGGAATGGTTCACGCAGTTGCTTGATGAGTCCGTCTTCGTCTTTGTAGCCGAGGACGACGCAGCGTGCAATCTCTGTTTGCGAATCTCGCACGAGCTCGACGATCTGCCCGAGGACGAATGTACTGCCGTCAGCCGTCGGCTTGACGACTTGGATGTATTCGAAATTCTTGGCGTCGGCACTGTGTGCTACTTCGAACTGGAAGTGCTTCGTTGTCACTTTTCCGACGATTTTCCCGAGAATCATTGTGTTATTGCGCCTCGGATGTTTTTATCAAGTTTTGCACTGTGCATTTTTCCATTGTCATTTTTTCGCTTTCTTCCACAATTGTTCCCACATTTGATCGTAGATCAATGCGATCTCTGCTGATTCAATGAGAACGGCTCGTGGTTTGTTGCTCAGATTAAGGATGAATAGACATTTGCCGAAAATAGTTGTACCTAATGGTATTGCTGAATCAGTATAGCGTATCTCTGACGCAAAATAATTTTCATACGCGATCCTTTCATTCGAGCGTGCCAATCCTCGAACGTGGATTCCCATCTCTTTCTCTAAATTATCGACTTGATTGAAGAATAATGCGCAACGTTCTGTGAGCCATTCTCCAGGTATTGCGAAATATTTTGTTTTTTTCGAGCCGCCATTTTTCATCGCATATTTCCAGCCTGCAAGAAGTCCATCCCATCCGTAAAAGACATGGGCGAGCGTGTCCTTGCCTGCCATAGATG
>CAZGJY010000012.1:0-13331 GCA_964525725.1 uncultured Methanosarcinales archaeon
AATAGCTCAGAGGCATAGCTGTATGGAAATGAACATCATAGAACAGAAAAAAAATAGATTTCAAGCATCATTCCCGGGTGCGGATCATACAGTCTGCAATGCAGTCGTAAATGAACTGTGGGCAGACAAATCAGTGAAAGCTGCAGCATACACCATCGATCATCCACTCGTCGGAAAACCTAAATTATTCGTCGAGACAGATGGAAAAGATGCAATCAGTGCAATCACTGATTCATGCAAGCGACTCAAAAAAATGAACGCTGAACTCCTCAAGTCTATCGACAAAAATTAATTTTCTTTTTTATCATGCACAGTTTTGAGTTGTTCGCAAATAGTTCTATCGCCATATCTTAATTCGCAACATTCGCACAACATAGTTAGCACTTCAAAGTAGTGCATTGTGGAAAGGTTTAAATAAACAAGAAAGAATTCTCAACGTAGCAAAGAGGGGGTTACGGATATGGATCAACAATTCAAAGAAAACGTTATCAAATCTTTCGGCATGGTCAAAGGTGATGTCACTGCAGCTCAAGCAACACTCGCCGACATCTCACTCGCAATTGCAGACATAAACAAGCGTCACGAAAAGCTTGTCGATGAATTCCACAGAATGAAAATCGCACATATCAAACTTTTGCAGCAACACAAAGAGCTTGGAAAAAAAGTTCGAGCAAAACCAGCCAAGCCAGTTGTGATAGTGCGAAATGTGAAAGCAAAGTCCGCCAAGAAGAAACGCTGATTTTGTCAGAACAAACCACTAACCACAAAATTAGGTTCTAATTTTTTCAATCCAGAGAAATAATTATTTAGAAAAAGAATAGACAAATTATAATCCCACGATATCTTTTGACTTTGAATCCGATCATCGAAATCACACAGAATATTTTTAAACCAACTTCTGCTGCCTCTTGTTTTGGGGGAATAAAAGTCTCGATGAAATTAACACCAGCGATGCAGCAGTACGCATCCGCCAAAGAGCAATATCCTGATGCAATCATACTCTTTCGCATGGGAGATTTCTACGAATGTTTCTATGAAGACGCAAAACTTGTCTCCCAAATACTCGGTATCACTCTTACTGCACGAGGAAAAGACGAAACACGCGCGCCGCTCGCAGGAATCCCATATCACGCGCTCGACAAATATCTCAAACAACTTGTCGACTCAGGTCACAAGATCGCGATCTGTGAGCAGCTTGAAGACCCAAAATTCGCGAAAGGCGTCGTCAAACGAGGAGTCACACGCGTCATTACGCCAGGAACGATTGTCGAAGACAGCATTCTTCAAGATAAATCGAACAATTACATTGCAGCACTCTTTGCAGATGGCGCATCATTCGGTTTCGCATGTTGCGATATATCAACGGGAGAATTCATCACTTGCGAATTCGACAAACTCGACACAGTCCTCACCGAACTCTCCCGGTTCTCACCGAGCGAGATTGTCATCTCGCCAAATTTCGCATCGCAGAAAATTGACGACTTCTCAAAGTCGCATCGTGTTTTCCTCGCCAAAGTGAGCGATTATTTCTTCTTCTACACAAAAGCAGCAGATACAATCAAGAAACATTTTGGCATCAGCGACTTATCGGGACTCGGCTTTGCGAATCAAGAACTCGCTGTCTGTGCGACTGGCGCTCTGTTCACATATCTCAAAGATTCATCTAAAATAGATATCACTTATATCAAAACGATACAGCAGCATAATCCGTCAGATTATCTTATTCTTGATGCGCAGACAATCCGCAACCTCGAACTTATCAAAAATATCCGCGACGCCTCTAAGAACGGCACACTGTTGCAAGTCATCGATAAAACGGTGACAAGCGCAGGCGGACGATTGCTCAAACAATGGCTACTGCATCCACTTTGTGATATCCAACACATCCGCGCAAGACTTGCTGCTGTCGATAATCTGATGAATGAACAATCGACAACCAATGAATTGCGTGCGCACTTCGAACATCTGTGCGATATGGAGCGACTCATCAGCAGAATAACATTCGGTCTTGCGAACCCGAGAGATCTCGTCACACTCAAACAAACACTCCAACTGCTCCCCGTCATCCGCGAGGTAGCAGCAGTTCTCCAAGCGCCGCTCCTCACAAAAAATACACAATTTGCGGACCTCTCAGAACTCGCGACGCTCATTGACAAAGCGATCAAGGATGAACCGCCGCTCTCCGTGCGAGAAGGGCATTTCATCAAACGCAGTTACAACCACGAACTGGATGAATTTCATTCGCTTTCAACCAACGCGAAAGATGTCCTTGCAAAAATAGAAGCAGACGAAACAGCAAAAACCGGCATTCCGACGCTCAAAGTGAAATACAATCGTGTCTTCGGCTATTATCTGGAAGTCACAAATAAATACAAAGACAGAATTCCTGCGAACTATACCCGAAAACAAAGCACAGTGAATGGCGAGCGCTTCGTCACACCGGAGTTGAGCGAGCTCGAAGGAAAAATACTCGGCGCGCAAGAGAAAATATATGACATTGAGTACAAGCTTTTCGTCGAGCTCTGCGAGCAGATAAAACAACAGACAGCAATCCTCCAAGACGTAGCACATAAGATTTCGACACTCGACGTCCTTTGCGCATTCACGATTGCAAGTTCACAGAATCGATATACGATGCCGACGATGAGCGACGAATTCGCGCTCGCAATATTCGACGGCCGCCACCCAGTGATCGAGCAGACTCACCGCGATTTCATCCCGAACGATTGTGTCCTCACTAACAGCGAACGCATGATGATAATCACCGGTCCGAACATGGCAGGCAAATCGACATATATGCGACAAGTCGCACTCATCACGCTGCTCGCACATATCGGTTGCTTTGTTCCTGCACGAGAGGCGACAATCCCAATCGTCGACCGACTCTTCTCACGCGTCGGCGCACTCGACGATATCTCCAAAGGGCAATCGACATTCATGGTCGAGATGACGGAGACCGCGAATATCCTCCACAACGCGACGAGAAAAAGCATGATAATCCTCGACGAGATCGGCGCAGGGACGAGCACATACGATGGCGTCTCTATCGCATGGGCAGTCGGTCTCGATCTTGTTCGGCGCGTCCGTGCGAAGACAATGTTCTCGACACATTACCACGTCCTCACCAAACTCGAAGAAGAAGCCGGCGTTTTTAATGTCCACAGCGCAGTGCTTGAAGCGGATGATCACATCACATTCCTACGAAAGATTGTCCGCGGCGGAACTGACAAGAGCTATGGAATACACGTCGCGAAGATTGCCGGCGTTCCCCTTGCAATCATCGAAGAAGCACGAAAGATCCAGCTCAAGCTTGAAGCGGACGATGAACTTCATGACAAAATTGTCGTCGAGAAACGACCTGTGCCGAGAAGCAGTATCGACGGCGAAACTGCAAGCAACGATTTGATCGCATTCGCGAAGCTCAAGCAAAAGACATTGTTCGAGGATCAATAATATGCCTGCACGTTTGAACATCACATTCATCACAGGAAATGCGTCGAAAGCAAAGCATCTTTCAACATATCTCGGAATAGATATTGCACACAAAAAAATGGAGCTTGATGAAATCCAATCACTTAATCTTAAAGACGTCGTCACAGACAAAGCAACGCGCGCATATGCAATTGCACAATCCCCCGTTCTTGTCGAAGATGTATCGCTCTCCTTTTACTCTCTAGGAAATCTCCCAGGGCCACTGATAAAATGGTTTGTGCAAGGACTAGGATCAGATGGACTTTGCAGACTACTCTCTAATGATAGACGTGCGACTGCGAAAGTCATATTTGCGCTTTACGACGGCAAACAGATGCACTATTTTAGCGGAGAGCGAGAAGGAACTATTGCACAAGAACCAATTGGAGCACCACGATTCGCGTGGGATAATATTTTCATTCCACAAGGAGCATCGACGGTCTGGTCGCAGATGGAAGAGAATTCATTCGCAAGCAGCTCAATGCGAGCTCCCGCAATGGACGAATTACGCCGATTCCTTAACGACAACAAAGAGAGGTATCTCTGACTATGCCAATAATCAGACGATTGCCGAAAGAATTGGTCGAGAAGATCGCAGCAGGCGAAGTTGTCGAGCGACCAGCGAGCGTCGTGAAAGAGCTTCTTGAGAATGCGCTCGACGCAAAAGCGACGCACATCACAATCATACTCGAGAATGCTGGAACAACGCTCATCTGCGTGAGCGACAATGGTTCGGGCATGGATGCTGCAGATCTTTCGCTCGCTGTCGAAGCGCATGCGACAAGCAAAATCTCGTCGACAGATGATCTGTTCGCGATCCATACGCTCGGATTCCGTGGAGAAGCGCTCGCATCCGTCTGCGCTGTCGCTCGGGTCGATATTACGACGAGACAAGCGAATGCAGTCGCAGGAAATACGATCCACGTCGAGGGCGGCGTCGCTGACCCAATAAAGCAGACCGGCGCTCCTGTTGGAACAAGCGTCAGCGTGTCCGATCTGTTCTTCAACGTTCCTGCTCGACGCAAATTCTTGCGATCAGCAAACACTGAACTGCAGGCAATCACGACACTCATCTCGAATTATTGCATGGCACATCCGCATGTCCATCTTTCATTGTCGAACGACGGCAAGCAGATCATCAATTCTCCGTCGACAAAACAGATGATCGACAAGATCGGACATATCTATGGTTCGACGATCACGAAGCAATTACTGCCCGTGAGTCATTCTGCAGACTCACATGATTCAAATCAGATATCTCTTGTCGGCTACATCTCAAATCCCTCACTCACTCGCGCGGACAAAAAACAATTCACGTTTTTCCTCAACGGTCGTTTCATCAAGAATCCGAATCTGCTCTCCGCAGTCATCGAAGGATATGAAACGCTCCTCATGGTCGGGCGAAATCCGATCGGAGTCATCAATATCATCGCGGATCCAAAGTCTGTCGATGTGAACGTGCATCCAAGCAAAGATATTGTCAAGTTCGATCACGAGAATCGTTTTCTCGACGTGATCAAAACTGCTGTGAAACAAGCGCTCGGCGAGACGCATCTCCTGCGCGAACACAAAGAGAAGGACGAGAAGGATGGAGCATCAGCACAATATGCGCAGCAAACATTTGCTTCGACGTCATCATCCGCGCCGACTGAGACTTCACGCAACGCTCAACCACAAACGAACACGAATGCGCAACAGAAACAATCGCATTCTGCACAGACGACACAATCACAACAGCAACCACAACCAATTGCTCGAGAGACTGTTGCCTCATACCAGCAGACTGTCGTTGCAGCAATGCCGTCAGCGACTTCAATCTCAACTGCTTCATCTGTACAACCAAGCATTTCTGTCGTCGATGAGCGACAAGGTGTCCTCTCGTCAACTCCAAATGTGATTGTTGTCGACGAACATCTTACATTGCGATATCTCGGTCTCCTGCATCGGACATATGCAGTCTGTGAGAGCAAAGATGGTCTTGTGATGATTGATTTTCATGCAGCGCATGAGCGATATCTCTACGAGCAGATCAAGCTGCACAGAATGGATTCTGCACGACGGACGCAGGCGCTCCTCTCTCCGCTCAAAATAGAACTGACGCCAGCGCAACTGCTGCTCGCCAATGAGCATCAATCGCTCCTCGAGTCGCTCGGCTTCTTTGTCGACGAGTTCGGCGGCTCGACTATTCTTGTGCGCAGTGTTCCGTTGTTGTTCCACAAACAGATGACAAAGCAAGTGTTGCTCGATGTCATTGATGAACTTTCTGAGAGCTCGAGCGGTTCATCGCGAAAAATCGACGAGACGCTCGACAAAATTATGATCCGCATGTCGTGCCGCGCCGCAGACAAAGCTGGAGACGAATTGTCTGACGAGAAAATAAAAGATATCATCCGCCAAGTGTCAACGGCCGGACACAAATATTCCTGCCCGCACGGACGCCCTATTTTTCTTTCTGTAAACAAAGCTGAACTTGAGAAAATGTTCAAGAGAAGAGTTTGAGACTCCAATAAATATTCGTCAAGCCATGGCTAGAAAGTAACCTGCAATCAGGAGGCTTGCTTTAGTAAATATAGGTTTTCAAGTTCATCATCTTGCAGGTTACAGAGTAGAGAGCAAATTATGCAATATAAAGGTATGCAGCACGTTTTCTTAGTCTCAAAAAAACAAATGCAAGAAAAAATGATCCAGTAAGAGAAATAATTGATTTTAGTATTGCACGAATTCGAGCATACCGGAGATATTCATGAGCTGCGTTCTGACATAATTAGGCAGATTAGAATCGCTCGTCATCGCTTCGAGATCGTCCTGCACTTTATTGATACGCATGCTAACGTCGAGCGTTGGATTCTTGAGTGTCTGCAGGCTGCGAGATATTTTTGCGCGCACAGATTGAGGAACAGTGCTGTCCGTCGCAAGATCTTCGAGAACTTCTACGATCGAGTTTATTTCGTCTGACATAGTACATCACTTTTTGAATTATTGCTTGAATCGGTCACAACGCCAAAAACGTCATGTATTTATTTCATCAAGATCGCATGGCGTGCAGTCAATTCTTTTTCTCGTTTCTGCAAGTTTGTGAGCTGCGTTGTGATTGTTGCATTGCGCTGCGTCGTCTCTTTGCACAAGTCGGCAGGCTTTGCTGCGATCATTATCGAGCCGACAATCTTATATGCAGCAGGCGCATGCTCCAACTCTTGGATCGCTGCTTCGCATTCGATCTTCTGGCGTTCGAGAGCCCGTTTCTCCTCGAATATCTGAGAGAGTTCAAGTTCTATCGAGTGCAATTCTTTGAGCTGGTTTGCGTCGACTGTCATCGGGATTTGCGCGGGTGATTTGCCGCAATAAAGTTAATGTGAAAAGGTTAGTGCTTTACTTGATGTCGTCCATTTTTTTCTGGATCGCGAGGACTTTGGTTATTCCATTCACCATTGCACGCAGTGCGGTCGCGTCTGCTGCGTTGACGGTTATTATTGTGTTTATCGTAGTATTAGTCGTATTTTTTTTGGTCTCGTTCCTGTTTTTTTGTTTCGTGACAGAGACTGTTGCGCGCGCTGGATTGTATGCGGCACTCACGTCTGCGAGTTCTGGTGCGAAGAGTCGCTCAAACGAGCGGTCTGCGTCGGGAATCGTGAAGACTGCTTGCAATTTCAAGTCAGGAGCAGCATTCTTTATGCTCGTGCTCGATTTATTTGTCGTTGCGCTGCGCATGGTCTTTGCAATATGTTGTGTGCACTTTTAATGCAATCACAATGCCGCGTGCCGCGCTTTAGCGAGCCTTGACTTTCGTTGCGAGTGTTCGAGTCTTGAACAAAATCTTGCTACCGCAGTATGGGCATCTGATCTTTTTTCGGAGATAGTCTTGCGAGACAACTTTGTCGCACGAGAAGCATTTGTATTCAGCCATTGTGTTGTGTTCCTCTGAGGATTTTTGAATTATTCGTTTTGAATTATTAGTTCGTCCCTAGTCCTTGAGTCCTACTGTTTGACTTCTTCATCATCAGTGATGAACTTCGCTGAGCTTTCAATAGAGTATGAGCGTCCGGTGAACTTCGTGTTGCACTTTGTGCATGAGAAAATTCCTGGACCATCGCGGACGACGGATTGCTTGAGGCAGTACGGGCATTTCTGGCCGTTCTTGTATTGTGCTTCTACGATCTCAAGCTTCTTTCGGTTTCGTGCGCCGTAGCGAGGACCGTAGCGGTTCGCTGTTTTTGGGACTGTTACTTTTTCTGCCATGGTATTTCTCCGTTCATTCTCCGTCGGGAATTAATCGATAAACTTGTTCTGAACTCTGATTCTCTAATTTTTGAGTCTCTACTTTTTTCGAGTTTTTTTGTTTGTGTTTCTCTCTCACAAAGTCGTTGCGAATGAGGCCACCCGGATTTGAACCGGGATCTTCTGGCCCCAAACCAGAGAGGCTAGCCAGGTTACCCCATGACCCCATCAAGCAACAGGCTGTGAAATGGTGGTCTCTTTTTAAAGGTTATGTTTAGATATGTGCAGAATCTGACGAGGTTTCCTCCACGATATCCTCTGCATTTGATGTGTATTGAGGCAGAGCGTTTAGGCAGTGTTCAGAGAAATCAGAGAAGCTCTTGCTGCCATGCAAGTCGCTCTTTCTTCTCATTCTTTGGCACGCCGGCGCCGACTTGCGTCTTGAGGTCGGCAGCGATCGCCGGTCCGACGATTATCCCAAGCTTGCCGATGTCGACGGATTTGAGCTCAGCAATAGTGCGGATGTTCGCATGTATGAGTTTGCGCGCACGGACGCGACCGACGCCTTTGAGCACAAGAAGCGGCAAGAGCTCTTCTTTCGCGCCGTACTGGAGACGAGTCCGCAGTTTCGCGATGAATCCGATGTGCTGCTTTTTGTTGATGACACTGGTGAGTTCGCTGCAGCAATACAGCAGCCAATCAAGAATATCGTTCTTCGCGTTAATCTCGCCAGGCCGGATGTTGTATTTCTCGAAGAGCTGATTCTCGTCGAATTCATTGATCCAGTCAATCACGTATTGCGTTGTCTTGAGTGCATTGAAGAAATCTTCGTACTCGAGGTCATACATTGTCGGAACTGGAATGAGCAAATCTTGTTCGTTCGTGAAGAGAAATTGATTGATGTTGTCGAGCTCTGATGATTTCGCTCGCAAAAGCGGTCGCATCTCGAGCGTTTGATTGAGGAGCGTGAACAATCCGAACTCTGTCATCTTTTCGCTCTTCATTCCTTTGAGCAGATGATTCGCTGAGAGCGGATCGATGTACAGTTGGCTGACACGCTGACCAAGCGGCGTGACACCGAGCACTTGATTCGTTTCTGCTATGAGGTCGGCGGCGGATTCGAATTCGATACCGATCGATTGACGAAGTTTTGCGTTGCTGCTCTTGTCTGATGATTTTGCGAGCGTATCTGCAGCATTCTTCTCCATATTTTTTTTTGCGTTCGCATCGAAAACAAATTCATAGTTGATCAATAATTTGATGACGCGAGTGATGATGCGCTCCATCTGCGGCATATCTTTGTAATGATGCGCCCAGAATGTCTGCGAGAAGAATGTGACGAGGTCATGGCGAGATCTGCAGAGTCCCGTCGCAACGAGGGAGAGGACATAGGTGCGCAGCACTGGTTCGACGGCGAGCTTTGAGTAGATATCCTCGACTTCGCCGTGGATATATGTGTCGATGAGATTCTGCCGCTCTTTGTCTGTGCTTGCGATCATTATCGCTTCGCCGAAATCTTCTTTTCCTGGACGGCCTGCGCGGCCCGCCATCTGTTGATATTCGAGCACCGGAATATATTGCATGCCGAATGAACCGCTATATCGTCTGAGCTCTTTGAGAACGGTGCGAAATGCTGGCATGTCGAGTCCCGCTGCGAGCGTTGGTGTGCAGCAGATAAGTTTGAGTGTCCCGGCGCGAAATGCATTCTCGATATCTTCGCGCTGGCTTGTCGAGAGTCCGGCGTGGTGGAATGCAACGCCGCGCTCGATGCCGTGCGCGAGTTTCTGGCATTGATCCGTCGGCGTCGGAAGCGCGTCAAGAATTTTCTTCGCAAGTTCTTTGAGCTGTTCGTGATGAGTGAGTAACTGTTCAGAAGGTTTATGTTCAGAATGATTATCTGCAGGTATGCTGGCTGCAGCAGTTTTTGGTTTGTTCGTTTCTTTTCCTGTCTCTTTGGCGATGTCTGCTGCAGTTTTTTGCGCAGAACGTTTTGAGTTGCAGAAGATGAGCGCTTGTTTGTGGCGCTTGAGCGTGTCGATCGCTATGTTCACGACGGGTTCTTGGCTGACTTGCTCGAGTTGGTAGTCCATTGGATTTTTTTGTCTAGAGGATTATTTCTATTGATTGTTTGTCGAAATTGTGAACGCTCGCCGTTTTATATAGATATAGGAGCAAATTTGTACATTTGTAGTGTGACTTTGATTTGACAAAATTTATAATCGAAGTCTTTTGCTCATCACTCATGAGTGAGAAAGAAATCACAAAAGTGTCAGACACAAATCATTCTACTGTTTGCCGCAGGCTTTTCTCTCCAAAAGTCCCTTATTCTGCAGAAGTTGCTGCATATCTTGGTATTGACCGCGCACAGATAATTGCTGATCCAAAACAACTTTCGATAATCGCCGCAACAGGGCCATTCATGGAATCAAGGTATTGCTCATCCGAAATTCTCATAGATAGATATCTGCGAGATTATGTGAAACGACGACCGTTATTGCAACCAACCGTTGTAGAATTCGCCGTTGGTTTCAATTTGCATTCTCGCACAATCGGAAAAGAATACCCCTATGTCCAGTATGTTGCAACTGATGAACATGCCGAGTCGCTCAAAAAACGCGTTTTGCTCGAGGAAAAATTAGGACTACAATTGGCAAATGTGTCAACAATGCGTCTTGACGCAGTAAATGGCGATGGATTTGCAGATGTCATCGGGACTGTAAGAGCTGGTCAGCGCGGCGTTCTCTTTGTCGAGGGATTTTGGCGATATATTGATTTTGAGCAAAAGAAAAAGCATCTGGCTATCGCGAACAACTTGCTCAGACATATGGGCGAATCAGTCTATATCACTCCTGATGCAATAACTTTAGACGAGTACCAAGAATTAATGGTTTTGCAAAACATAGGCAAAGAAATGAATGCAGCTTATTCTCAAACTCTGAATATAAACTTCGAAACTAATATGTTTACTGACGAAAATCATCGCGAGTCTTTTCTGCGATCGTGCGGTCTGCAGCTCAAAGAAGTGCATGCGCAAGGAGATCTTGTGCCGACGCTTTCCTGCTATGGCGAATTGCAACGTCTTGTGCCACTGAGCTCTGAAAAATGGGACCACATCAAGAGCACGATTGCGAAGAGAAAATTGTTTGTGCTCGAATTGGTGAAATAAGTTGTCTTTGCCTGCTGCTAATAAAATTTATAAACAAACTACAGGTTCTGTCGAGTAGCGCAATCATCACGCTTATTATTGCCTTTGTAGCTCAGTCGGTAGAGCACGGGACTGTTAATCCCGGGGTCGTGGGTTCGAGTCCCTCCAAAGGCGTCCATTATCTCAAAAAATATTTTCCAGTAAAATGAGGATTGTTAAACGTTAGTTTGAACTCTCAGCAAATCTATATAAACCGTTTATTTATCCTTTCTTGAGTGGTAACATTAGAAGATATCCGAAGCAAGAAATGTACATTTTGTGATCATAGTTTGCATCAACAAAGAATCGTGGCGCAAACAGAAAGATTCTACGCGATACCGACGGTCGGTCAGATCAGTGATGGCGGTCACATGCTGGTAATTCCAAAAAGACATTATAATTGCCTTGCATCTTTAGGACCCGGTCCATTCAATGAATTTGAAGAACTTACTGCAAGAGTGAGGACAGCGATCGAGAATGTGTATGGAAAAACTGTTTCATTCGAGCACGGAATCTTGGGCCAATCAGTCCCGCATGCACATTTGCAAATACTTCCGTCTGGAGATCTTGCGTCCAGAATTGAGCAAGACTTCAAATTAAAGGTAAAGCTTGCAGCAACAAGAGATATCAAAGATATTTTTCGCAAAAAAGGAGTCTATCTATATTATAGAGATCCAAATGAAAATGAATTTGCATATATTCTCGATCACTTTCCCCAATATCTGCGCCATATTGCTGCGCAAGTGGCAGGGAAACCTGACCGCGGAGATTGGCGCGCATGGCGCGATGACCCCGCACACGCATCATTTGATGATGAGCTTATGATGCAGACTGTGCAAAGACTCAGACAAGCTCTTAAATAGGAACTAAATAGAAATATATTTACTGCCCCAATTCTTTTTGTATTAATTGAGATAATTCCTCTGGTAACCAAGGTTTTTTGAGGAATGGCACGCCTTGCTCACCAGCAGCACGAAGAATTTTTTCTCCTGAATATCCTGAATGGTATATTACTCGTATTGCCGGATTATTCGCTCGAAGGCTCTTGACAAATTCAGGCCCGACTCCATCAGGCAGATTGATGTCGCAGAGAACTAGATCTGCAGGTTGCATCTTGAATTTTTCTACTGCGCCACTCAATGTGTCTGCAGTCATCACAGCATATCCTTGACTCGTGAGATATTCTTGAACCATATATGATAATGATTTGTCGTCGTCGACAAAAAGTATTTTTGCCAGTCCGTTCCCATTCTGGGCAAACTCTCGTGAGTCACGTCTATCAGTCGCAGCAGGAATGTAGACATACATCGATGTCCCTTCACCCTGTTTTGAATCAACTTGCAAATACCATTTGTTCTGGGTCACGATGCCCTTCACTACGCTCAGACCAAGACCAGTTCCTTTGCGACCTTTTGTTGTGAAGAATGGCTGGAACATTTTTTCGCGAACTTCAGCAGGCATCCCACAACCATCGTCTTTCACACGAAGGCAGATATATTCTCCTGCAGGCATCAGTCCGCTGATTGTCTCATATGATTGTGAGAAATGAAGCGTCGATGTGCTCAACTGTACGGCTCCATTGCCCGAAATAGCATCTCGTGCATTGATCGCAAAATTTGTCACGACCTGATCCAATTGGCTTTTATCTGCATACACGAGTGACTGCTCATTCTGCAAATCGACTTGGAAGTGGACATTCCCTTTCAGTGTGCTGCTGAGAAGCGCATGTGTCTCCTGCACAATTTTATTCAGATCGAGCGTGCGCAACTTATGCGGCTCATTGCGGCTGAATTCAAGCAACTGGCGAGTGAGACCTGCACCACGTGCAGCCGCTGACCGTATGGCATCCAATGAATTAGATTGGATGTTCTCCATCGTCATAATTTCTGCGCTGCCAGAAATTATTGCAAGGATATTGTTGAAATCGTGGGCAATCCCTGCAGACATAAGACCGAGCGCTTCAGATTTTGATGCCATCTGCAGCTGTTCACGAAATATCTCCAATTGCATCTGCGACTGGACTTTTTCCATGGTGCGCATGACAGTCGGAACGAGACGTATCAGATTGTTCTTGAGCACGTAATCTGCTGCACCTCCCGTTGTCACGGTCTGGACGGCCGACTCATCGCCGACGCTTCCTGAAACAACGATTAACGGTATATGAGGCGGATAATCACTGAGAACTTTAAGAGCAGCAAGCGCGCCGAAATCGGGCAGATTATAATCTGCAAGAATTATATCGGGACGTTTGACCACGAGCGCTTCCAAAAAAGATCTTTTAGAATTTGCATGTGTGATTATATGAGGAGTAGGTAATTCTTGGAGAGAATGCATGATTAATTCTGCATCAAGATTTGAATCTTCCAGAATCAATATTGATAATGACTCAGCCATTTTGCACCAAGCTGAGAAGTCAGTAAATCATATTAAGGCTTACGCGAGAAAGGGGATAACTCCGATA
>CAZGJY010000013.1:0-657 GCA_964525725.1 uncultured Methanosarcinales archaeon
TTAGAATTCAACCAGCATCTGGCGGCATAGAATCTTTCGGCGCACGTTACGACGCGCTCGGCAACAACAGCGGCAATACAAACGTCATCACATATGCGATCAAGACGACCGCCGGAACATGGTCCGCGGAATCCGCAGCATTCCAACAATCAACAGGCTGGCAACATATTGCACTCACATGGCAATCCGGCGAAGGAGTGAAGCTCTACATCAATGGAAGTCTCGTTAATGCGAGTTGGAATAGCTCGTCGACGATCGGTGGTTCGATTAATCTGCCTGACAACACGCTTCTCATCGGCAGCGGATCGCTCGGACAGAACTGGCTCGGCCAGATGGACGAGTTCATGGTCTACAGCCGCGCGCTCAACGATACAGAAGTGCGCGCGCTCGCGAACTCAAAGACAGCAGTCTCGCTCCAAGCACCGCTCACTAATCTCTCCGACGGTAATTACACATACACAGGAACCGCGCAAGATATGTCTGGACGATGGAGTTCGCTTGCGTCAAGACTGCTTATCATCGATACAACGCCGCCGAATATCAGTTATGTCAACGCGACAGAGACGCCGTGGGCAAATCTTTCCCACAACTGGATCATCGTCAACGTGACGGCGAACGACTCAAACCTTGCGAATATCACGATCCGACTCTACAACA
>CAZGJY010000013.1:667-13066 GCA_964525725.1 uncultured Methanosarcinales archaeon
GGTCTCATCAATTCATCCAATTCGACGAGTGCACCCGTCAGTCCGGCGACTGCAAACTTCAGCGGGCTTGCCGACGGTCTCTACTTCTTCAACGCGAGCGCGACTGACCTTGCACTCTGGACAACGAGCACGCCGACGCAGAACGTGACAATCGACACGCTCGCACCATCGATAAACTTCGTCGCGCCGACGCAGGCGAGCGGTTTCATCACGAACCAGAATTTCACGACGGTGAACGTGACTGCAGTAGATGTCAATCTCAAGAACATAACAATCTGGCTCTACAATAGCAGCGGCAGTCTCATCAACTCGAGCAGTGCGAGCGGCGCCGGCGCAAGCCCGCTCCTTGCAAACTTCACGAATCTGCTTGACGGCGTATACTTCTACAATGCCACTGCGTACGACACTGCAGCGAACCTCGCGATAACTGCGACGAGGAATATCACGATTGACAGCGTGCGGCCAAACATCAGTTATACTCCGCCGACTGAGACGAACAACACATATTTCAACCGCCGATTCATCCTCGTCAACATAACGGCGAATGACGCAGTCGCGCTCGCGAACACGACGATACGTCTCTACAACTCGACTGGAAGCCTCATCAACACATCAAATACAACAGCACCAAGCTCGCCGACAGGAGTGAGCACGAACTTCGCGAACTTTACAGTATATGCTGACGGCATCTACTTCTTCAACGCGACGGCGACTGACAACGCGACGAATACAAATTCGACGCTCAAATATACTGTGACTGTTGATACAACCAATCCGAACATCAGCTATATCGCGCCGACGAACATAACGGGAATAAATAGCACGCAGAATTTCATCCAGATCAACGTCTCGTACAACGAGACGAATCTGCAGAACGTGACGATATGGTTGTACAACGCGACGAATAATCTCATCAATAGCTCGATGAATAATACGTTCGGCAGCAGCAGCTTCTTCGCGAACTTCACGAACTTGCGCGACGGAATCTATTATTATAACGCGACGATCATCGATCGCGCGAATCTCACTAATTTCACCGTCACGCAGAATGTGACGATAGACACGATCAGGCCGAACATCAGCTACATCGCCGCGACAGAATTGCCGAATGCATCGATACAACGATTCTGGTTCATCGTCAACGTCACAGCGAATGACACGAACTTCCGATACATGAACATCAGTATCTACAATAGCACCAATAGTTTGTTGTGGGTTCTCAACGGAACGAGCGCGGCTAATCTCACGCTCAACTTCACTGCGCCATATGATGGTCTCTTCTATTATAACGCGACAGTCACCGACTGGGCAGGTTGGACGAATAACACGCAGACACAGAACGTTACCATCGCGACATCATATCCGCAGATCGGCTTCGCATTCCCGACGGACACGAATTCGACGTATCTCAATCGTAACTGGATATTCGTCAACGTGAGCATCAATGAATCATTCCTGCAGAATGTGACGATCTGGCTCTATAACGGCTCAAAGAGTCTCATCAATACATCTGTCAACTTTACGAACGGTATCACGTATCAGCAAGTCAACTACACGAACCTGCCTGACGGACAATATTATTTCAACGCAACGGCAATATCACTTGGTAACGTCGTCAACCAGACGGGAACTTACAATGTGACGATCGATACGACTCGTCCGAACATCAGTTATGTCTCGCTCACGGATCCTTCGACATCATTTGTCTCGCGTAATTATATACTCGCGAACGTCACGGCGAATGACACCAATTTCCGTTACATGAATCTGAGTATCTATGATAGTGCGCAAAATCTTATCTGGACGATCAACGCGACGAATCCGACGAACCTCACGCTCAATTTCACAGTTCCTGCAGACGGGCTCTATTATTTCAACGCGAGCGTCACTGACTGGGCAGGTTGGACAAATCAGACTGCGACGAATAATGTGACTGTGGACACACTCTTCCCGCAGATCGCATTCGTCGCGCCGACGCCAAGCCTGAACACATTCCTCAACATCAACAACGTGACTATCAACACGACGCTCACCGAGCTCAACCTGAAGAATTTCAACTTCACGTGGAACCAAAGCTTCGCGAGCATCTATGATCCGACACTCCTCTTGCAGCTCGGCTTCAACAATATGTCTGGTCTCGGCGAAAACGCAGGCACAGTAAGGGACAGCTCGCAATACAACCGCAGTATAATTCTCGGCAACGCAAGCATCGTCTCCGGCGGCAAATTCGGCACGACCGCATACTTCTACAATACTGCGACAAGCTTCGTCAATGCATCTCTCACGCAGACTGCGGTGACGAACTACTCAGTCGAAGCATGGATCAAGACAAATGTGAGCCAAGGGATGATCCTCAACGATCGCGGTCTCTCGGGTGCGGGTCAGAGTCTCACACTCGCAGTCGGTCCATCGTGTGGAACACCACCGACACTTTGTACTGGTTCAGCAAACGGTAAGATCGGTTTCGGTCTTGATTCTAACGGCGTGTGGACTGGTGCGAACTCAGCAGTCGTCGTAAATGACGGTCAATGGCACCACGTCATCGGTGTCTTCAGCTCGACGAGCGGGCAAGCGATCGGCGTCTCGAACTTCACTATATACGTCGACGGCATCCTCCAGGCAGGAGCAACGGGAACAGTCGGCGTTGCACCAAACTCGCCGCTCACCGGATTGACGAATACACTCATCGGTTATCACGAAACATGGCTCGCGCCGTACAGCGGTTATATCGACGAGCTCCGTGTATGGAACCGCTCGCTCACACAATCACAAGTAACACTGCTTTACCAAAGCTCATTCGTCAAATACGACGCAGACAGTTATGTGTTCACAGCAAACATGACGAACCAGCCTGATGGAACATACAATTATCAGAATTGCGCGAATGATTTAGCTGGCAACGCGAATTGCACGGTAACGCAGAACGTGACATTCGACACAATCCGTCCGAATATCAGCTATGTCGCAGCAACTGAGGCCGCCGGCGCAAACCTCTCCCGTCGATGGTTCATCGTGAACATAACAGTCAACGAGACGAATTTCGTCGCGAGCAATATCTCGATATTCAACAGTACTGGCTCGCTCATCTGGATAGCGAACAGCACGACGCTCAATAATACGCTCAACTTCACCGCACCATACGACGGTGTATTCTACTTCAACTCGACAGCGACAGACTTTGTCAACTGGACGAACAGCACACCGACGCGCCAAATATTCATCGACACATTGCCGCCGCAGATCGGCTTCGCATTCCCGACTGAGACAAACTCGACGTATCTCAATCGCAACTGGATATTCGTCAACGTAAGCGTCAATGAGACGAATCTCACCAATGTGACTATCTGGCTCTACAACGCATCGAAGAATCTCATAAACTCGTCGACAAATACGACGATCAGCGGCACGACGTTCCAGCAAGTGAATTTCACGAATCTGCCGGACGGACAATATTATTTCAACGCAACAGCGTTCGATGTCGCGGGCAATATGAATCAGACTGGAACGTATAACGTGACGATTGACACAATCCGCCCGAACATCAGTTACATCACAATCACAGATGTCCCTGGCGCGAACGTCAGTCGTAGATGGATCGCGATCAACGTGACGGCGAACGACACGAACTTCCGTTACATGAATATCAGCGTGTTCAACAGCACGAATAATCTGATATGGATCCAGAACGGCACGAGTCCGACTAATCTCACGCTCAACTTCACGACGACGAGCGACGGCGTCTATTATTATAACGCGACAGTCACGGACTGGGCTGGTTGGACAAATAGTACTCTGACGCAGAACATTACTATAGATACAGCTGCGCCGCAGATCGGCTTCGCCGCGCCGACTGATACGAACAGCGCCTATCTCAACCGCAACTGGATATTTGCAAATGTCAGTGTGAATGACACTAATCTGAAGAATGTGACGATATGGTTGTACAACGGCACGAATAGTCTTATCAACTCGTCGATAAACACGACGATCAGCGGCGCGACATACCAGCAAGTGAACTTCACGAACCTTCCTGACGGAATCTATCATGTCAATGCGACGGCATTCGACTTTGCCGGCAACATGAATTTCACGACGACATATACACTGACGGTCGACACGATCCGACCAAACATCAGCTTTATCGCCGCGACCGAGATTGCCGGCGCGAATTTGAGCCGACGATGGATCATCGTCAACGTGACGGCGAATGACACGAACTTTGCAAACATGAACATCAGTGTCTATAATAGCTCCAATAATCTCATCTGGATCGCGAACGGAACTACGGCGGCAAATCTCACACTCAACTTCACGACTCCAGCCGACGGCGTCTATTACTTCAACGCGACCGTGACTGATTTCGCCGGATGGACGAATAGCACTATCACGCAGAACGTGACAATCGACACGCTCGCACCGCAGATCGGTTTCTTCACGATAAACACTGATGGCAACTCGACATATCTCAATCGCAGATACGTCCTGATAAATGTCAGCATCAACGAATCAAATTTGCAGAATGTGACGATCAATCTGTACAACAGTACACTCAACCTCATTAATTCGTCTACAAATACGACGAATGGCATCACGACATTCTTCGCGAATTTCACCGTGAGCAGCGACGGCATGTATTGGTTCAACGCGACAGCGTATGACATTGCGGGCAACTTCAACCGCACATTCACGTACAATGTCACCATAGACACAACACCGCCGAACATCAGCTATATCGCGATAACAGATATTGCGGGTGCAAACGTCAGCCGACGATGGATCGCGATCAACGTGACGGCGAACGACACGAATTTCCGTTACATGAATATCAGCGTGTTCAACAGCACGAACAATCTGATATGGATACAGAACGCAACTAGTCCGACGAATCTCACGCTCAACTTTACTGCACCTGCTGACGGCATCTACTATTACAATGCGACAGTCACTGACTGGGTCGGATTGACGGCTAGCACTGCGACGAGAAACATCACGATCGACATAACGGCGCCGAACCTCACCTATGTCCCATTCACTGAGACGGCTGCCACATTTGTCAATCGCAACTGGCTCGCCGTCAACATCACTGCGAATGATACACATCTCACGACGATGAATATCACTATTTACAACGCCTCGTTCGCGCCGATATGGACGCAGAACTTCACAGTAGCAGGCGGTGCGACGCAAGGAAATCTCTCATTCAATATCACGTTGCCAGTCGACGGAGAATATTGGTACAATGCGATTGCGACTGATACGTTCGGCAACACGAATACAACTGCAGCAGGCAACGTGACAATCGATACGATCCGACCGAACATCAGTTATATCGCAGCGACAGAAGTGCAAGGTGCAAATCTGAGCAGGAAATGGTTCGTCGTCAACGTCACAGCGAACGATACGAACTTCCTCAACATGAATATCAGTGTGTTCAATAGCTCAGGCAGCAAAATCTGGCAGCTCAACGGAACATCGCCGACAAACCTCACGCTCAATTTCACAACGACGAGTGACGGCGTCTATTATTTCAACGCAACAGCACTTGATCGCGCGAACTGGACAAACAGCACCGTGACGCAGAACGTGACAATCGATACAGTCGCACCGCAGATCGGCTTCGCTGCGCCGACGGACACTAACAACGCATATCTCAATCGCAATTGGATATTCGCGAACGTAAGCGTGAACGACACAAATCTGCAGAATGTGACGATCTGGCTCTACAACAGCACGAATAATCTCATCAACTCGTCGATAAACACGACGATCAGCGGCGCGACATACCAACAAGTGAACTTCACGAATCTGCCTGATGGAATATATCGTGCCAATGCGACGGCATTTGACTTTGCCGGCAACACGAACTTCACGACGACGTATACATTCACAGTAGATACCACGCCGCCGAATATCAGCTATATCGCAGCGACTGAAATTGCTGGCGCGAACCTGAGCCGCCGATGGATCATCATCAACGTCACAGCGAATGATACGAACTTCAAGAATATGAACATCAGTATCTACAACAGTTCGCAGAATCTTATCTGGCAACTCAACGGCACGACTGCTGCCAACCTCACGCTCAACTTCACAGCCCCAAGCGACGGTCTCTATTATTTCAACGCGACGGTGACTGATCTTGCCAGCTGGATAAACTTCACCACGACGAGAAACGTGACGATTGATACACTCGCGCCGCAGATCGGCTTTGCGACGCCGACGTTGCAGAACAATGCATACATCAATCGCACATGGATATTCATCAACGTGAGCGTCAACGAATCCAACTTGCAGAATATAACGATCCGCCTCTACAATGTATCTGGCTCTTTGATAAATCAGTCTGCGAACTTCACGAACGGCATCACGTACCAACAAGTCAACTTCACCAATCTTGCTGACGGGCAATACTTCTACAACGCGACGGCGTGGGACTTTGCCGGAAACCTGAACAGCACGACGACAAACTCGATAACGCTTGACAACATCAATCCGACGGCGCAATATGTCGCGCCAAGCTATCCTGCGGCTGCTTGGTTCAACACAAATTCAGTATCCGTCAACGTCACCGCTGCTGACACGAACTTTGCGAACACGCAGATCACACTCCTCAACATGTCGCTCGGAGTGATAAACAGCTCGATAAACTCGAGCACGACAGCGTTCATCAAATTCACGAATGTCCCTGACGGCATGTACTTCTACAATGCCACGACGTTCGATCTTGCGAACAACTTTGATGCGCTTGCGCTCCGTCAGATTTTCATCGACACAGTGAGTCCGACGTTGCAATTCGTCTCGCCGACGCCTGCGAATAACGTTTATTCCGCACAGAATTGGGTATTCATCAATACAACGTCGTCTGATGCAACATCGAACTCGACATCAGTCCATCTCGACTGGAACCACTCGCTCGTCCTCTATTATCCACTCGAAGACTGGGCAAGCGCAACGACGGTGCTCGATAATTCCTCGTGGGGAAATAATGGTACGTTCTTCGGCGCAGCAGGAAGAACAATCTTCGGCGCACGCGGCGCGGGCGCGCAGTTCAACGGCACGACGCCGACGAATATTTCTGTTCCAGAAAGCGCATCGCTTGATCTTTTGACTGGCGGAACAGTCGAAGCATTCATCTACGCGCAGAGCGGCGCAGATTCCGCATTCCCGCGAATCGTCTGTAAAGAATCGACGACAAGCCAGGGCGGATCATATTGCCTCGAACTCCAAGTCGGACCGCCGAACCTCTTGCGCATGGGTATCAACGCAGTGCAGATGAATAGTGTGCACCAGATCAGCTTCAACCAATGGTATCATGTCGCAATGACGTGGAACGGCACGACATGGTGTCTCTACATCAACGGTACGCAAGACTCGTGCGCAGCAAACGCAGGTCTTCCAGTCGCGATTTCACAAGCGCTCACAATCGGTAACTCGCCATTCGGACCACGAGCATGGAACGGGTCTATCGACGAAGTCAAGATATTCAACCGCGCTCTCAGCGCGCAAGAGATCGCAGCAGAAGCGAATGCATCGTTTGCTGCGAATCAGCTCTTTGTCAACATGACAAATCTCGCCGACGGCGTCTATTCCTATTATGCGCAGGATGTCGACGAGGCTGCGAACTATAACCGCACGGCAACACGCACGGTGACTATCGATACGATCAAACCGAACATCAGCTACATCGCCGCGACAGAAATAAACAACAGCAATCTTTCGCGACACTGGTTTGTCGTCAACGTCAGCGCGAACGATACGAACTTCGCGTACATGAATATCAGCGTCTACAATAGCTCGCAGAATCTCATCTGGATCGCGAATGGCACGACGGCAGCAAACCTCACGCTTAACTTCAGCGCGCCGAGCGACGGCATCTATTATTTCAACGCGACGGCGACAGACCTTGCCGGCAACACGAACAGCACACCGACGCGCCAGATCCTCCTCGACACGACTGCGCCGCAGATCGGATTCTTCACGATAAACACCGACGGTAACTCGACGTATCACAATCGCAGATACGTCTTGATCAACGTGAGCATCAACGAAACGAATCTGCAGAACGTCACAATAAATCTGTATAACAGCACGCTCAATCTGATCAATTCGTCGACGAATACGACGAATGGCATAACGACATTCTTCGCGAACTTCACCGTCGCATCCGACGGCAATTATTGGTTCAATGCAACTGCCTATGATACTGCTGGCAACTACAACCAGACATTCACATATAATGTGACGCTTGATTCGACGGCGCCGAACATCAGCTATATTCCTGCAACAGAAACACCAGGCGCCCTCCTCGCACGTCCATGGTTCATCGTGAATGTGACAGCGAATGACTCGAACTTCAGATACATGAACATCAGCATATTCAACAGTTCGCTCAACAACATATGGACGCTCAACGGCACGAATCCGGCAAACTTGACACTCAACTTCACTGCTCCGCGAGACGGTATCTATTATTTCAACGCAACCGTGACTGACTACGCGGGAAACACAAACAGCACGCTCACTCAGAATGTGACGATCGATACGACAGCACCCGCAATACAATATGTCCCGATCACAGAAGCGGATCAATCATATCTCAACCAGACATTTATCCGTGTCAACATATCGACGGTCGATGCAAATTTCGCGAACGTGACGATATTCCTATATAATAGCAGCGGCGCGCTCATCAATAGTATAACTAATCTGACGAGCGGCAATCAGTTCGCGAACTTCACAAATCTGGCCGAAGGAGTCTATTATTTCAACGCAACAGCGTTCGACCTGGCGCTCAATCACAATTCGACAATAACAAGAAAAGTAATCATCGATCCGAATTTCCCCCAGATTGAATTCATCTATCCGACGTCGGCAAACGGATCGACAGTGTTGAATACTACTCAGATAATCAATGTCTCAGTCAACGAGACATTCCTCCAAGACTTCAACGCAGAGTTCAACACTCTCAATACATCATTCATCAATAGCTCGACGGTACTCTTCCTCAACTTCAACAACGTGAGCGCGATCGGCGACACTGCGGCAACGGTGATGGATCTCTCCGGCTACTTGAATAATGCGACATGCAACGGCGGTTGCAATTACACTGCCGGCAGATATGGTCTTGGCATCGGTATCAACAATACAAATAATACGTTGCGCATCCTCGACTCTCCGACGCTCGACAACACGAATCATATGAGCTGGGAATTCTGGTTCAATGCAGCAACGCTCGACGGCAATCCGCGCGGCATATTGTCCAAGCGTCAGATACAAGATGTCGAAGATTCCTATTCATTCTTCCTCTGGACTGGCAACAAATTAGACATCGACATTGATAGCACGAACGATCGCTTTGCGACAAACAAGACATTCGTCGCAAATACCTGGTATCATGTCGTCGTCACATATGATGGAACAGCAGCAGCTGCATCTCGTGTGCGTGTCTATGTCAACGGCACGCTTGACACGATTGGAGCAGAAACATCCGCAGCAATCCCGAACTACAATTCAAACATCACGATCGGCGCCCTCAACGAGAACTATGGAAATTATTTCAACGGAACTATCGATGAAGTGAGAATATACAATACGACGCTCTCGGCTAATGATGTCTTGCGGCTCTCCACATCAAATCTCCAGCGAGTCAATGCGACGAGTTGGGACTTTGAAAGTACGCAAGCAAATTTGAGCGGAACGAACACATATCGTGCATGCGCTGTCGACTTCACGCGGGACATAAATTGCACAAGCCTGCGCACATTCACAATCAACAGCACAGCGCAAGTCCAATTGCAGCTCACGAATATCACATTCTCGAATTCGACAGCGATAGAAGGGCAGAATACGACAGTGAGAATAAATGTCTCCAACCTTGGTATCGCCAATGCGACGAACGTCACAGTACAGTTCAATATCTCACTCTGGAATGGAACGAAGAATCTGCTCTTCACGACGAATTTCACTGGCCTCAACATCAGCAGCAATTCTTCGCAATTGCTCCTCTATAACTGGACAGTCCAAGTCGGAACATTCCAGTTCGATGCAATGGTAGATCCAGCGAATGTCATCATAGAAGCGAACGAGACTGATAATGCATTCAGCGCGAATTATACAACGTCCTCATGGACAATCTATTATGGAAATGTCAACTATGGACTTGCCCTTGAGAATAATATCAATAATACGCTGAGAAACTGGTCGACATCAGGCGCCGGCTTCAACCTCTATTACGCCGACACTGACGCTGTCTACAATCCTTCGAGCCTCAAAGTGTTCAACCAGACAAATGCATTCAACTTGACAGACAGCGCGCTCAACATCAGCGGCTACAACGATTCAGTCGGACATCTCTTTGATAAGAACGGCGACGGTACGCCTGATCAGACAACGACGTTTGTCGTCGGCGGCGTCACACTCAACAACGTGCCGTACATCAACTCGACGAACACATCGTCGTTCATCACAGGCATCCTCTGGGACGGAGCCGACGGCGCAAACTTCAACGGCTCGCAAGATATCATATTCATAACGCGAGTCAACGCAAGCAAAGTCGGTTCCTATGGCACATATGACTATGAGATACGAGTCCCATCAGGAACAAGAAAACTCAAACCAAGCACAGACACAGTATCGCAGCTCGTCGAACTCACATAAATATAATGCAATAAAAGAACAAAACAATGAATAACATACTACGCAAAATAGTGCGTCATTGCCTTGGCACGTAATCAGGAGAGCGCCTGATTGGTGCAAGGCGCTCGACGAGAGACTTGTGACAAAGGAGCAAATGATTGCCGCAATGATGCAAGGTATTACCGCAACGACGGCGCAAAAAGGCATATAAACGAACGATGAGAAAAAACAAACAAATGGAACTGAATACATTCCTGCCCTATTCTCTTGCTGCACGCATCACATCTTCACGTCTCTCATCACTCGCCCTTATCGTCATCACGCTTTCCGTTCTCATCACAGCACTTATTCTACACATCCCGCTCGTCCACGCCGACGCGCCAGAGATAATGAATCTGACCGCCGGCGAGACATATTACTCCGAAGTCACAGATCCATTCGCACAAACGATTCGCTGGGCGGGCATCAAAGTCATCCACAACGCAATCGAGCTCTCAGAAGGTACGCTGCCATTCCTCTCGTCGACGATCACGGCGCCGGGCGTCGTGCAAGCCGCATTCCCCGGCGCGAACCATGACGATGGATTCCACGATTATATCGCGACGCAGGATTCTGTGTTCAACATCGCAAGCCTTGAGAATATCACGCCGACGGATCTGCTCTCAGACCATTTGTTCAATCGCACAGAATATCCGCAGTTCTACACGAACTTCACATTGACGACGGGTGACAACTATTATGGCAAGAGCGATAATCCGAATGCGACGTTCTGCTGCAATATGACGACGATCCTCGTCGGTGCCGTCAACATCAGCGTATTCCAAGTCAATCTTAATTACGGCTATACCTATTATCTCGGCAAATATAATTCACATGGAAAACAAGTCCCGCTCTTCATCGCGCCGCACCAGCAGACGCTCTGTTACAACAGTACAGTCTGTTATGCGCAATTCCTCATCCCGATCTCACCGAGCGTCTCATGGAGTTTCTTCTCGATCAACAGTCTGGGCGCATACACGTTCGATGTCTACGTCGACAGCGTTCTCACGACAATCATTCCGCAGACAGCAAAACCGTACAACATAACGCTACGAGCATCAAACCTCTACACTGGTGCAGTCGCAGCGTTCACGCCGGTTGCGATCGGCGAAGAAGACGGCCAGAATCTCTTTGTCCCCTACCGTCTGAGCGGCTACGTCTCGCGCGCATACACTGTCGGCGAATCTGACATCAACGGATTCGAGTCATTCATCTCGACGCCGACGATCTATCCGCTCGTCGCGGGTTCTAATTATTCGTTCTTCGTCGCGGCAATCATCGCGAATACACCGACGAGCATCCAATCGATTTCCGTCGCGTCGGCGAACAAACTGCTCTTCGGATCCAAACATGTCTCGCCGCAATCGGTCTTCGACAATGCAAAGACATCCGTCAACGCGATGGATCAGATCACAAGCTATCTCTACCGCTGGACAAGCGTCCTTGAGCAAGCGAAGACGATCAACATCACTTACGACGTCGGCTACCAGAATTACACGATCGACCGTGAGCCTGGTTCGTTCAACGATTTCACGCTGGAAACAGGAATACCCTACGTCGTCTCGTTCAACGTCCTCAACTTCAGCAATTCGACGGCCACCGATCCGAATCTGACGACGACATATGGTTACTTCCAGCAACAAGGTGGGTATCTTGTTCTCAATCCATACACAGATTCCGCGCCGCTCAACTCGACGACGAGGATCGACGAGTGGACAGTTCCTG
>CAZGJY010000014.1:0-12953 GCA_964525725.1 uncultured Methanosarcinales archaeon
AATGCAACTACTCGCTGCGTCTGGTCCGACCAGAAGAGTATGTGCTCATAGTCGTCGACAGGAATATCTGGCGATATATAGACTGTGAGATTGCCGCGGCCTGAGACGAGTGGTCCGACGAGTGGATCACCGCGGACTGCTGCGTTGTTGGAGAGATAGATGCCAAGCTGCGAGTTCGCTTGCAGATTGATATTCTCGATGTAAAACACTGAACTTCTTGGATATTTGATATAATAGATTGTCCCGACGATTTTCTGCGGGTCGCTGTATATCGGCGCAGCCCATTTGACAATTTGTCCTGGCGCAGAGAGATCGAGCTTATCATTCACGACGGCTTGTGTGAAGAATGATGAGAACGTCGCATATGCGATCATGAAAATCATGAGCAAACCTAATCCTGACATAAATTGACGAAGCGGGCTCATACGTATTCTCTTTTATCTCTTTTTTTGCAAGTATGGATTTAAGAAGGTTGTTTTTTGAGCTTGAAAAGCGTACGCGATGCACTGCGCAGAATCTCTGACTTCGTCAGAATGAACAAATTTCGCCCTGCATGAATCGGGCGAAATTCTGATTAAGCTGCAAGGCAGTGCACTTTTCAGCTTCTTTTTCCTTTTTATTTTTATCCAAATGTGAAGGTGTAGAATTGCAAGCCTTTCGGTGCAGTTATCTGGATGGTGTGCGTCGCGTAATCACTTGCGTCCATGAGCGTGTAGAGCCCTTGTCCGCTCACGTTGATTGAGGGGATCGGCTCGCCGTCGAGCGTCAGTTGCACTGTCTGCGGCGCTGTAATTCCTGCGTCAAGCCCTGCGACGATATTGATCTGCTTTGCAGTGTATGTGAGTGTGATTGCTGCACGTGCGATTGTTGCATTTGTGGTATTGTTTTTTGCGGAGGAATCGGTTGGACTCGTTGCGCCGTCGCCTTCTGCGACCATTGCTTGCGGATCGTTGCGCCACTCTCCCGAGAGATAAAAGATGTTTGGTTGTCTGACGAGCGGGAGCGAATAGTTTATTGTCGCGCCGGGAACATGTCCTTCTGCGTTGCCGAACTGCCCTCGGTCGAATTGGTAACCTGCGTATATCTCTTGCGTTCCGATCTGCGGGAATGAAATGTTTTCTTGGATCTGCGTGAGATTATTCGAAGCGCTCTGCAATTGTTCAGATGCGGATGTGTCGTTGAGACGCTGCGCGCGCTCTGCGAGGAGTTTCTGTATCTCGATCTCAGTGTCATTGTAACCGCCCTCGCCGATATGTTCTTCGACGACGAACCCATCGATGTCGATGAGATATTCATGCGGCCAATACAGATTTCCGTATGCGTTCCATGTCTGGTATTCATTGTCCTGCACGACAGGATATTTGATGCCATACTGCTTGATCGCATTCTTGACATTCGTCTGATCGTGCTCGAAGTCGAACTCCGGCGTGTGCACGCCGATTATCTCAAGCCCTTGGCTTGCATATTTTGCGTACCAATCGTTGAGATAGGGAATCGTACGCTGGCAGTTGATGCAGCTGTATGTCCAGAAGTCGACGAGAATCACTTTCTTTCCGACGAGAGACTGGATCGTGATATTTGTCTGGTTGTCAGGCAGATTGTGGTAGTAATCCGGCGAGACGAGCTCTGTCGCTCGCGGATATTTCTGCGCTTTCTGCGCGATGATATCTTTGACTTGTGCGCTTGCATTTGCATCAGTCGAGACTACAATTTTTGTTCCCGTCGTGTGTAGTCTTGGGAATGCGAGCGTGAGGATTGTGATGAGAACGAGGACGATTGCTATGACGATGAGCGTCGTCCACGGACTAACTGGTTTGGACTTATCTTTCTTTTCGTGCGCTGATTGTTGTTGTGGTTTTTTTGTTGCCATCGGTCTTTGTTTTTTATCGTTTATTATTTTGCTTTTTTCCTTTGTTATTTCCCTTTTCGTTTTATTTTTTAGTTCTTATTTCTTTTTTCTTATTTGCACTTTTATTTTTTATCTGTTAATTTTGAGTTTTTAGTTTTTGTTTTTTGGTTGTATTGTGTGTAGGGAGCAACTTGCGTGAAATCAAACATAATATGCGAAGTATGAGACGAGGATCGGGAGTGTCTGCGTGAAGATGAGTATGCCGAGGAGAACGAGGAGCGCCCCGGCGATTCTCTGGATCCATTCGAGCGACGGTCCCATTTTTCTGATGACATTCGTCGCTTGCGAGAGGAATGCTCCGAGGAGCAGGAATGGTATGCCGATGCCGAGACTGTAGACGAGCAAGAGTGTGAGTGCGATGCCGGGTTTTGCGACGGCGAGCGTGAGGATCGCACCGAGCAATGCGCCGACGCATGGTGTCCAGCCGACGGCGAATGCTGCGCCGAAGATGAATGATGAGAGATAGCTCGAACTGGTCCGCTTTGGCGTGAATAATTTATGGACGCCTTGCAGCGCAGGAATATTGAGGAGTCCCATCGAAAAGAGTCCGAAGAAAATGATGAGCAGTCCGCCGATGCGCGAGAGCCATGTCTGCACGTCGTATGATACTGATGCGAGCGTCGTGTTGAGAAGGATCCCTAATGCTGCGAATACGACAGCGAATCCGAGAACGTACGCGACGCTGTTGAGAAAAATTCGCAAACGGCTCGGTTTCTGCTCGGTGGAAAGACCGATCGCGGAGATATGCGTGAGAAATCCAGGGATGAGCGGCAATACGCAGGGACTGAAGAATGAGAGAACGCCTGCGACGAATGCGCCGATGAGTGTGAGGTCTGCTGCCATTTTTCTGCTCTTAGTCTTTCTGCCGCCAGTTGTTGCTGTTTTGCGGTTCTATTGTTTTATTGTTTTGTTTCGGTTTTTATTTCCAGCTCAAATATGTGAGTATGCCGAACGCTGCGCTCTGGCAGAGCGTGAAGATGAATGCGAACAGATCGTGACCGACGGCATAATATGGCATCATCATCGTGACGAAATACAGATACATACCGTTCTGCACGAGGAAGAGGACGCCGAATGCGATGAGACCGAAACCGAATATCGTCGGCATCGTATATGTGTTCTTTGCATAGACTGCGATGAGTACGAGCAAGAGCAATACGTTGAGCACCGCTAAAACTAAAGTTGCCGTTGTCAGGAATACCATTTTTTACCTCGTTGAATTTATTGTTTTGCTTATAAGCTTCTTCCCAAATCTTTCCCTACTGCTCGCCAGACTTCATTGTACATTTCCCAGTCGGCGACGAGCATTGCGGACGGAATATAGAGTGAACCGTATTTTTCTTTGTTGATGATGTCAAGGATTCCATTCTTGACGAGAAGATCGAGATGGTAGCGTGCCGTTTTGTAATCGATGATCAGAGATTTTGCGACTTTGTGTGCGTTTGCAGGACGGTCTTTGAGGAAGAGGAGAATCTTTGCGCGCATCGCGCCTCCGCTGCTTCCTGCGAGCAAAAACCAGAGTGTGTTTCTCATATGTCCACGTTTGCACGATACGATTGCCGCTTATATGTGTTTTGCGAAGCAGTTTGTGAGTTGAGATGATCGCGGATTAAAATTAACCTGTCCACGGATCAGGTAGTACACTTATTATCCCCGAACAACTCACCAGGCTTACTACAGTCCCGACAACCGCCATAATGAGAAACCCTTGCGCCATAAGCGGATCTTCTTTGCGAGCGACGAAATAAAGAATTATTCCAAAGAGTAGATTAGCGAGAGGATATGCATACCAAATGAATTGGAAAAATCCAGGATCCAGGCCATTGCTGCATTGAACGCCGTGGATGGATGAATCATTATAAAAAAAGTTGCACGGAAGAACTGCGAAAAAATACAAGCAAAGAATTGCAATGATGCTGACGATTGATGGAAGACTGCGACGGAACAAAGTGTCCCAGTATTTATTCATGGCATTTTTAGGTTTTAACTGTATTTAAATATTTCGGAAAGCGAACGCGAATTGATTCGTGTATCTCTCTCAGTAATTAGAACGTATACCTACTGCCATCACGCGGACGGAATAATTTTGATGGCGCTGTCTCGGCTGTAACTTTCTTCTCAAATGTGGTGCTCGGCATCTGGCTCCACTGCGGAAGTGCGTGCGTGAGTGCTTGAATATAGGTATAATCAGGATTGCCCGTCAGACCAGTTCGAATATAATATCCTTTTTCTGCTGCAAGAAATGAGAGATATCTGCCTTGGAAGAATTGTTCGATCGCTGTTCTGTGCGGCATTCGCTCTTGGTCGACATCATACCATGTGAAATTGAAAAGATCGACGGGATTCATAGTGCCCATTGTGTTCACGCCAAACTCCATCGATTGCATATAGACGCCTTTGTTTATCTCGCTGAATGCGCGATCTCGTGCCGTGCTTTGGCGTTGTCCGTTGCACGACCAGAGAAGTTGTTCTCGTGCGAGGGGAATCTGCGCGAGCAGATGTTTATGGAAATGCGAAACGAATATCGTCGATTTGTCTGCGATGTAATTGGGAATTCTTTCTTCGTCGAATTTGTTAGCAGTATGGACATGTTTTGCAAGAAGGATCGCGAATGAATTATACCATGCATTCAATGTGTAATCGCTTTCATCGGGAACGCAGTTCCCGAGTGATTGTTTTTCAGCCCACGAAATGATGTGTCGTGGCCTTTTCGATACGAGACCTACATAGCCGTCGTGAACACAGTGAGGCATACGCATGGATCGAAGAGATTTTGTAAAGAGCGATTGCCCGATTGCGGGTTCTATGGGATAACGATTTACTATAATTATATCGCGGATGATATTGTCCGCGAGTCCGTTCAATACTTCGTCTGGATCCTGGAGAGGTTTCCAGAATCCATCATCTAAATCAGTCATTTCGTGGTGGATTTCTGTTTTGGTTTATATTTTTGTCTCAAACCTGTGGAATAATGCGAAAAAAAAGAATGCGTCTCAGGCGAGCCTGTGGCGGGACAGGTCCTGGACTGGTGGCACAAAAATTATTGTCATAAACATAAACTAATTCCAACTAATGTCATCGCCTGTGCCGCAAAGTCTATCAGGTCCTGCACTTGCAATAGAATATGATTTGCGATCACTCGAAACATTGTAACATATGCGACCATAGAAATCATTATCGCTAACACCACCATAACTTAAATTTGTCAATTCGGATAACGTATTTGGATAAATACCATATTTATGTTGATATAACTCTAGTTTTCCAATATCTGTTTCAATAACTTGTTGACTCATATGTAATCTCATATCAGCAATAGGACCTGTTTTTGCACCAAATTCCAAATAGAAAATAAACCCAATAAATGCCACCGTAAATAATATTCCAATAATTCCTAGTATAATCCCGGCAATAGCGAGACCTTTCCCGCTCAAGTTATTCCGTTTGATTTGAGATAGTGAAATGCAACCGAATATAATTGCAATTATTCCAAAAATAACGCCAAATGAAGGAATAAAAGACAAAATGCCTAACACGAGACTAGCAATTGCAAAGCCTGACTTAGGTGCCAAACTCATTTTCTTTGAAGTTAACTTCTTAGTTACTTGTTGTCCATTTTTAGTTCTTGCTTTCAAGTTGATGCCATTAATTAGGATTGAAATTGCATGTAGGCTATTTATAATTATCGCAAAAAAAAGAAAGACTAGAGAATTGGACTGAACTTGAATAAATTTTGAAACACAATAATTCCATATAGGGTCAGGTGCATTTAAAATTGCGAACACAATCAATAAAATTGAATTTAGATATAAGAACCCGCCTTTCTTTTTGAATGTTTTATATCCGGTAAATCCTAAGTAAAATGATAAAATCATTATTACCAAATATAAAATTGAAAAAATGCTCCAACTTGAATTTATCGGATGATTTTGCGAAGGCACATTTTGAGTTATAAATAAAGCAAAAAATAATATTAGTATGAAGAATGTAAGTATTCCGCAAATAGCGATAGAAATAATGCGTGCTATTTTTTTCTGTCTATCACTAACCATTCGGGATACGGAGCGATAATCTAATTGATAAAGATAGTACATTGATCAGCAAAAATTGCAAACTCTCTGAAAAACTTTAATGATTGAAGTTATTTATAGCTTTGGCTTCGATAAAATACATGCGTGCATACTAATCAATTTAAGATATCTTTAATCAAAAATTGAGAAAAATACATTTGTGCCACCGACAAAAGCCCTGTTTAAATTATGCACCAGCGGAGAATAAACTTGAATATAATAATTAAACACGTGCCAGATGATTTTGACCCCTTACAGGTCTTATCCAAGACTGACAGTCCGGATGATGAATACAATAGATAATATCCCAGTACTTTTTTAAATGCCTTAAACCGAACAAATATTATGCAAACGATAGAGCAGCTCACATCACTTAAACAAAATTTTATGTCTTGGCTTTCGCGATTACAAAAAATTGAATTGATTGCAGATGATGAATCGAACCATGTACCAATTTCACCGCAGATAAAAGATAATTTACTTCAAGACTTAATACATTTTGAGAAGGACTTTTTGACGCTTTGTGCTCAAATAAATGACGCGTATCCTTCATCAAATTTTTCGAATCTAAGTGAAAGAATTATCGAACGACTGAAAAGACATCTTGCTTTTCAAAATGGAGGTTGGGCTTCTGATTCGATAGACGCTGCAAAAGCTTTTGTGACTGTAGTTGAGGCGGAAATTGAATCATTACAACATTTCAAACTTAACTTAAAGTCCCCTAAGTACAAATTGAATGCAATAACAAGAAATATATCACTATTTGCAGAACCTAATTTGCAATTTAGAGTTGAGAGTGAAGGCTCCATTATTGCAAGTCTAAATTCAGGAGTACGGTCTAATATTCCTTTGTCAATTGAGGACATCACTTCGGACCAATCAATGTTTACTATTTTGAAGCGGTGGATTGGCACTACGCAATCAACACTTTCACTTAGCAAAAGCGCATTGGTCAATAGAGAGCTCATAACGTCTGATGGTTTATCTCACGATGCAAATGTGCATTATCCTGCAATAAGTTTGTTAATATTTAAGGATATTTTAGAGAATGGAAGCACGAAACGAATATATTACAAAGACAGCAATATGCAAGATAGAATTATAATTAACTCTATTTATCAATCATTTTGCGGATTTGCAGATATTGGCGCCTTGAATCGTATTGATGCAAAAAATTATTTTTTTGAAGTTACTGGTGTGCATATTAGTGAAGAGAGTGCTTTTCAAACGGAAAAATGCATTTTTGCCGGTGCAATGGATATTGGTAAGCTTAAGCAATATAAACTCGATATAAAAAAGTTAAAAAAATTATCTTTCCTTTTACCTTATTTAGACCAAGCCTGCATTTTTATGAACAAACTACTCGTAAAAGAAAAGCTTACAATATTTGGAGCCATGTCTCTTGTTTTACATGCACCTCCTAACAATGTTTTAAAAACATTTCATGCAGATTACCCCGATCAGGCAACAATTGTCGGAATGAGACTTCAGCCCAAATATATCAGAGGTATTTTAGTAAATTCTAATTGGATACGTAATAATAATCATGCAGTAACGGTTAAATCGGCAGAAGAACTTTTGGAAATTGCAATTACAACGGATATATTTTGGGATTTCATAATTTCTCTTAAAACTGCTGGGTGTCCTTCGTGTGTATTAAAAAAGCTAAATATTATGAAGCAATTGAAAGGAGAATTCATAAGACGTGACTTCAAAGAATTTTATAATGCACAAATTTACTCAGAATTACTCACATTCGTAGAATTGTATTTCCAGAAATATCTTCCAGTCTTCAACTCAGGAGAAAATAAAATTGCTTCACTGCTTTCTTATTGCTCTAAACGCGGATATCCTGTCTGGGATAATGATGGAAATTTGTTAAATAAAGAAATACTATCCAATTAAGTTAGTTTATAGAGGTTGTGAAACTAGTTTTAGAAAGTTCTTATCTATACTCAACCCAATAAGTCTCCTGTTTTTACAGGAATTTTCGGACGGTACTTAAACCATCAAAAATGCACGCAGGAAAAAATCAAACCAGTCAGTCTTGATTTTGACCTGTATTCGTTGACGTGCCTGATGGGATTTGAACCCACGACCTCCAGGTTAGGAACCGTGCCAACCTTTTTGGCAAAAGCCAAAAAGCTTGACCAAAAAACAATGAATAAAATAAAAATACGTGCCTGCCGAGATTCGAACTCGGGACCTGCAGGTTAGGAACCTGCTGCGCTATCCAGGCTGCGCTACAGGCACATACTTACTGATAAACAAAATCCCATATAAAAACATGCTGTGAAAGAAACGCTCCGAGAATGTAGAAGATACACGGCCTAACGCCCAATGTACTGCCAAAAGCATATGCCTAAATGGGTGAAATCTATACTAAAGCCATTTAAATCGTCGTTTCTTCTCCCGAAATGATGGACCGAGAAACGCTAGAACCGCAAATGCTTAGAAATTATCTTGCGATTGCTGCTTCACGAAATGATGCGCACGAATTAGTCACCGATGTTCTTGAGAAAAGAATATGCATGCCAGCAATCGCTCGATCAGTAGCCGCTCATCCTGCGAACAGAGAGATCATCCATGATTTTTTCGCTGATTTTCCCGAGAAAGATGTAGAGACATTGCGATTCTGCGTGAGCCAGTTCTATGGCCAGCCTACGCTGCCTCTCGCACTCGAGACGATTGGTTGGTCGCTCTATACGACGGGAGATAGTGGCATCGCAAAAAAAGTTGGCTTAGGCATGATCCATTATGATAAAACGTCTCTGCCGACATTCGATCTTCTTGTGCGACCTGCGTTCGCTGCACGAACCTCATCCAATCCAGATATGATATGGAAACATTGCTCCGAGTATTGGAATCTGCCGAACACACGAGAACTTGCAACATGGTATGATAGTATGCTTGAGCCGCAGGATTTGCGAGCAGATGTTGTCGAATTATTCTCAGCGAATCAACTGCAATGCAACATTGCATCATTGTCACGTCTGACTGATGCATTGCTCACTGAAATAGAAATGTCCGCAAAAAAACAGACAGATATTGCGACTACTGAGCAAGGGCAGGAAGTGCCAAAAAATTCTTTACAAAAAGAGCAGCAAAGCGATTTCGCAGTTCCACGAACGTATCTGCCAGGCATGCAGACATTGCTTCCGTTCTCTTCCGAGTAGATTTTCTTACGAGTATATAGTTGGAGCATTTATTCATACGTTTTATAAACCGATGAAATGCCCTCAGCAGTATTGATTTGGGGTCAATGAGTTGTTTGCGGATCACTTATGCCCTGCATACATATTTATTTGTTGATTCCAATAAAATAATAAAAGAGTTATTAAGAACATAAATAGTAAAACAAATAGCAAATCAAAAAAAGGTACACAATGAAATCGCCAAAACAGAACGACGATACAATGATCACGCAACGACGAAGCATCATTACTTTTATCACCGTTATCTGCTTGCTTGCAGTCTCGCTTGTCATGGCTGGTTGCCAAAGCCAGCAGCCAACGCCAGTGATTCCGGTCACACAACCGACGCAGGATAATGCGAATGGTGCGCAGCAACCTGCAAGTCCTGCAGTCAATGATACGCAGAAGAAAGTAGACATCGCGACAGACAACACGAATAAATCGTCCGTGCAAGTGCAGCAGGAAGTCATCGCAAATGCAGTCGCAGATGGTATGTATGCAGACAATGTCAGTTACTTCTCGCCAGGCGGAAAGAACACTGTCGAGTTCGATATCACTGTGCAGAATGACGTCATCACAGCAGTGAGTGCTCATGCTACATCTAATGTAGATGGAACATCGGCGCGCCATATCTCCAGCTTTGCGTCAGCAATCCCTGCACTTGTCGTCGGACAGAAGATAGATGCGCTCAACTTGCCGCACCAAGTCGGTGGAAGCTCATTGACTACAGCCGCATTCAAACAAGAAATTTCCAATCTCATTGCGAAATATTAATATTCTTCATTTTTCTTTTCTTCTTTTTAGCTTACTCATCAATAAAAAAGTGCTATACAACTGCACTGGATACCATGACTCATGAACATTGTTTCTCGAGCGAAAGAAGTGCTTGGAAGCCACATCGATATATTGATTCCCGAGTCAAAAGACCCGCAATATTCTGACTCAATCCTCTCTGAGTGTTTTTCCGAGCTTGATCGTATCCAAGCGACGTACTCACGTTTTCTCGACACCTCAATCCTCTCACAGATGAACAGCAAGCTCGGAGAATGGCACACTGTCTCTGACGAATTTCTCGATATTCTGTTGCGAGCAGAGGAGCTGCGCAAGCTCACGGACGGTAACTTTGATATCACCGTCAAATCGACGCTCGACCGGCTCGGCTATGACAAGGATTATTCTTTCGTCGAGAAGAAAGACGACGGTAATGCAGGCGGCCCAGAGGACGAGCAAAAATCCGTGCTTGAGCGCATCAAAGATACGCTGACAGACAAAATCAACACGAAAAATAGCGCGCCGATACTCATAGACGCAAAGAAGAAGCGAGTGATGCTCAACAAAGAGATCGAGATCGGTGGATTCGGCAAGGGTTTTGCTATCGATCGGATCAGATCGATCCTCGAGAAGAATGGCATTTTGCATTATTTCATCAACGCCGGCGGCGACGTGTACGCGAAAGCTGACAGTGGTTCTGGCGAGAAAGAGTGGGACGTTCTCCTCGAGAATCCGGACGATCTTTCGCAAGCGATCGGCAAGATCAAGCTTGACTCACAAGCCCTAGCATGCTCTGCGCCGAACCGGCGCAAATGGGGAAAGGACAAACAATATCATCATCTCATCAATGCGAAGACGCGGCTTCCTGAGAATTCAGTCAAGGCTATATTTGTCCTTGCGAACAGCGGCATCGAAGCGGATGGCTACGCGACGGCGCTCTTCACCGCAGGCTATGCCGAGGCAATTAGATTGTCGCGCAGACTGCCTGTCAAAATATGCATCATCTCTGCACGCAACGAAATGTTTGTGAGCGGTGGATTTGCTATAGAATTCTTCACGAAATAAATCAATGCAATTGCCTTGGCAAAAGTCTCAGGAGAAGCGGTGATTCGCAAGTTGACATAGTCAATTGCGCACCGCGAGCTTTGCTCACGCTTGCATGCAACCGCTTCGACGATCTTTCTGCGAGCAGTGTGGATTAGTCCACGCTGCAGCTGGAAGCTCTGCTTCCATTTGGGACGAGCAGATTATTGCCGCAATTGCACTACGCGCAGTTGGATTAGATGTAAAGCATTCATCCGTAACATTTAAAAGGTTAGCTGACGAATGATTCGTAACCTAATGAATTTGTCCGCTGCACAATCTGTAACAAAGAGGAGGATCTCGACGGCAAAAACTATCGCCGGCATTTCTGTATCTCATTCTACTCCTAAACCATCTCATCCCGGTCAATCAAATACATCGCGATCACACGAATCCCAGTCTACTCAAGGGACGGCCGCGCACACACGCGCACAGACGATCCGGATCAAAGCATTGTGCACAGTCTTTGTCAAACTCACGAACCACGAAGTGGAACAGCGACTCAAGAAAGAAGGAATCGACTTTAACATCGGCGCGCTCGTTCCGCTGCGCATCCTCCAATTCGGCCCGCTCACGCTCAAAGAATTGAGTGAACATATCATCGTCGCGCCAGCGACGCTCATCCCAATCATCGATGAGCTTGAATCTAAAAGTCTTGTCACGCGTGCAGTCAATTCGACTGATCGCAGAAAGAAGCAGATCAAGACGACTGCGAAGGGCTCACAGCTCATCACAAAAATACTTGCGATCAACTCGCACAGCAGATTGATGGATACTGTGCGCAAGATGGATCAGCGACGCGCAGACCAGCTCATTGAAACGCTGGAATTTTTGGTGACTGAAGTCTCCGGAAAGAAAGATTTATGCGCGACGATCGCGCAGAATGCGTGCCGCACAATGGCGTCACCCTCCGCAAAACAATAATCGTGAATGACATGGTCAATATAACAAAAAACATCATCGAGATCAAGGGATTGACGAAACGTTTCGGTAATTATACTGCTGTCGATAAGATGAATCTCTCTGTGCGCGAGGGCGAAATATTCGGATTCCTCGGGCCGAATGGCGCAGGAAAGACGACGACGATCAGCATGCTCACGACGCTCATCAAACCGACGGACGGTACCGCGATCATCGCAGGGCACGATCTGTCGACGGAAGGAGATAAAGTCCGCAGCTCCATTGGCGTCGTCCCACAGACATTCGCGCTTTTCCCTGAACTCACTGCGTACGAGAATCTCCAATACATCGGTCGGCTCTATGGTATGACGAGCGCGCAGATAAAAGAGCGCAGCGAGTATCTGCTCAAACATGTCTCGCTCTTCGAGCATAAAGATCGTATCGCAGGTGTTTTCTCGGGCGGCATGAAGCAACGTCTCTCGCTTGCTGCGAGCATCATCTCTAATCCTAAAATCCTTTTCATGGACGAGCCGACGACTGGCCTCGACCCGCAGAGCCGCATCGCGATGCGTGAACTCACGCAGAGCCTCAACAAACAAGGCATGACAATCGTCTATACGACGCACGATATGGAAGAAGCGGAGAAGATCTGCGACCGTATCGTGATCATGGACAAAGGCCGCATCATCATCGACGGAAGCAGCGACGAGCTCAAGGCGAGCATCATGCAGGCACCGATCGTCGAAGTGCGCCTTGATTTCGCGGCGAATTCCGTGCTTGAGGATCTGCGAAAACTCTCGTTCGTAAAAGATGTCGTTGCGAACGAGACCCACATCCATATAACCGTCAGCAAAAAAGAAGGCGTGTTTTACGCGCTGAGCGATTTCTTCGCAAAGAAAAAATTGCCGGTCGACGAGATCCAGTTCAAGGAGCCGACGCTCGAAGAAGTGTTCGTCCACCTCACAAAGAAAGATTTACGAGACTAATAGAGTACCTTTCCGTGTTAGTGGTAATAGTACCAACACG
>CAZGJY010000015.1:0-12657 GCA_964525725.1 uncultured Methanosarcinales archaeon
TTATTTGTGTTATTTATGCCGCAATCTTGCTTCTTTTCGCAACAAAACACGTTCGCGCGAAGCGATCTCCTGCTCAGCCGTCGCGAATTCCGTCGCAAGATCGAGTCGTTCTGACGCGATGACCGATAATTCGTTGCGCGCAGCACCGAGGTGCGTCTGCGTCTTGCCAAGCTCACCCTTGAGCATCAGAAGCTGCGATTGCAACGATTCAATATCTGTGACAAGCTGCTCTCGGGTCTGTTGCAGCGTCGACACCTGTGTCGCAGCGACTTGATACGGATAAACTTTTGTCGCATCGAGCAGAAGCCGTGATTCTTTATGCGCAAGCTCGTTCGCGCGATGCTGCACAGAAACCGTCTGTTGCTGCAATTGCTTCGCATAGTGCATCAAATGCTGTTTCTGGGAATCAAGACCTCTCCGCTCAGCGACCAGTTGCACTTTGAGCGCATCGAGATTCGCGCTGATCTGCACAAGCTCATGCTCTTTGGCAGATTGTGATTGCGATTGTTTGCCAAGCGTCGCTGAGAGCGCTTGCATCTCTTTCTCACGAGTGGAAAGATGTGACTGCACATGCCGCAATTGCGATTCTTGCGACCGCAGTTGCGCAGAGTTTGAGAGCGTCACATTCTTCGTCTGGCTGATCTGCAACGATTGGTCCGCGAGATATTTCTCTTTCTCGAACAATTCAGATTCTCGCGCAGCGATGATCGCTTCTTTTGCGAGCAGATCGCGCTCGCGCGCAGCAAGCGACTGCTCGCGTGACTCGACCGATTTTTCACGCGCGGGAAGCGTCGCAGCAGACTGGAGCGCAGACTTGCGCTGGCCGTCGAGGATTGCGCGCATATCGTTGAGCTCCGCCTTCTCTTTCGCAAGATGTTCTTCTGCTTCGTTGATGAACTCAATCGTTTTTTTGAGCCTGAGCAATGAATTGTGGTAGAGAGAATATTCTTTCTTCGTATTGATTATCTGCACATGCAGCGAGATGAGCTCGTTAGACAGAAGCCGCTTTTTCTCCTCGAGCTGATCGATCTGGTGAGAGACGAATTCTGATTTGATGCTCAGACCCGTCGTTTGGTTTGTCTGGTTCCCGGATTGGAATGAAGAGGAAGAAGATGAAGGAGTTGAGGAAGAAGTAAAAGACGATGACCCAGCCGACGATGAAACAAGAGATGCTAAAACATGTGACGATGAAGCAGATGACATTGGTGATGAACCGAGAGATGCGGAATTCGTGATGCTTGCTTTTTCATTTTTTGGATTCAAAGCAATTGCTTTCTTCAATTTATCCATAAAACTCATTGTGTATCCCCAGTTCCTTCTCCAAACATATTCTTGCCGCCGCCGTTCCTGCCGCGCGCAGACTCAGTCCCGATCCGATGCGATAATGATGCGTAGAATTCGACGACCGACGGATAGATGACAGCTTTCTCATCGCCAGACAACGTCGTGTAGAGGCGCTGCAATTGTTCATAGATATGTTTCGCGCGGTTCGGCGCAACGGGCAACTCTCGCATGCCGACGGCGAGAAGCGCATACATTTTTTGCAGCGTCGGCTCGTCCTCTACGGAGAATGATTGGAGATGCGCGACAGATTCGTCAAAAGATTCAGGAGGGAAAGCGTCAGGAGTTGGAACGAGAGCAGTTGATTGTACTGATTGACCCTGTTTTGACTGCTGCAAGTTTTGCGGCATATCCGTAACATGTATCGCCGATGCGCGCATCTGCTTCACACGCCCAGGCAATCGTACAGTCGCGCCGAGCGGGCGCATCGCTGACCGGGAAGATTTCGTCGAATACAGTTGCTGCGGATATTGTTGCGCCTGTTGTTGCTGAGCATGTATAGCGACGAGATTCTGTATCTGAGACGTCAGCGCACCGATCTGTTCCTGCAATGATGTCACATGTGTGCGCAGCCGTTTTACTTCAGTCTTTGAATCAGCTGACGGATGACGTGATTGTGCAGAATTTGCAGCATGTGCTGCTGCATGTGCCAGATAGTCGCTATTCGGGCTGCCGCCCAAATTCCCATTCGATCCAAACGATGATCCAGATGAAGGTGATGAGAATTGATTGAACTGAGTAAGTTGCTGCATCGATTTCTGCAATGAAACAATGTCAGCGATCTGTGCGCGCAACTGCGTGACGGCGGAGTGTGTCGCTTGCGTCATCTCTTTTGCGGAAAACCTGAACGCGCTTCCAAGTTCAGTAGAATCAGCAGCAGAATGCGAAGAAGAAGAACCAGAATACAGAGGAGACTGAGCAGAGATATGAGGCGGAAATTGAAACGGAGATTGTGACTGCAACGATTGTTGCGATTGTTGCAGTTGTGACGGGAATTGCGCTTGCGCAGACGCGGCAGAAGATTGCATGCGCAATTGCATCATCCGCTCGTCGAGAAATGAAAGAGCGCGAAGGAGTACCGGATCTTGCAATGAACCGATTCGTTGCGTGAGCAGACGTTCTTTCGCGTCGGTGAGCGCCGCTCGCATCTGCAGATCGGAGAACGCTTGCGCAGCCTGCGCAGATTGCGAATATACGGGAGAGTGCAAGGATTGCGGTGAACCAACCGGACCTGCGCCGAATGATCCGTCAGGAAATTGCGGGAAAATATTTTGCGGAGCAGCAGTTTGTGGAGCGACATTCTGCTCCCCTCGCAACATGCGTCGTTCTTGGTTGATATCACGCGACAGATCACGTATCTCACGCATATCGCGCATCACATCAATGCCTGAAGAGATTGTTGCAGAGGTTGAACCTGCAGAAGACATACCAGAAGATATATCCGAAGATATATCAGCAGAATCAGCTGAGTTTGTATCATTATCTTGATTCGCTGGACCAAACTCTGCAGATGAACCAGCTGAATGCGAACCATGTTGACTGAGTGGACTGCGAATATTGTGATTGTTGTGATGGCGATGATTATGAGCATCCGCCGCAGCTGCTGCTTCTGCAGCGTCGGCGTATTCCTGCTCCTGCATCTCGGCATCGCGCATACTGCTCGCCGCGGATTTGCGGAACATCACCGGAGAGATTGAGTCGAGCGCACGCTTTTTTAGATCGGATTCAAGTTCGTCGAGCGATGTGAATCCGAGGCCGAGCGTCGTGTCCATGGTGAATCGAGGATCATCTGAGTCGAGCGAAGCGAGAAGGTCGTCGAATGTAGATTGCTGTGCGCGCCGGGAATTCGATTTCGCTTTCTTCGTTTTCTGCAGAGAGAAATCGATCTGCGCGCGGATATGTTCAGGTAATCGCTTCGTGGCAATGTGCAGATGCGCGCCATCGCGGACAAGCGTCGCAAGACTGGCTGCGACTTGCTCAACTGACGTGCTCTCGGATGCCAAACCTTCTCGATGTAAAAGATCGAGCAGGAAATGAAGAGACTGCTCAGTATATGTGCCTCCCGTCTTCTGCAGGAAATATGCCTCGATCATTTTTTTCCGGCTCATAGTCAGTCAATACTCCAAATTCGAAATTAATCCAAAATCAAAATAATTCAAAATAAAAAGATCAATAATGCAAAGTCGACAAAGTCAATGGTCAGTACATAGTCCATGCTTAATCAACTAATTATATTGCTGCTTGTTGTGCAGACGTGATTCACGGCTTGCCAATATCGACTCGCGATCGGCGAGCAATGCTTCTTTCTCAAGCAGCTCCGCTTCCTTCTTGAGGATGACAGTCGTCTGGTTCTCGAGCAGAAGCTTCGCGTTCGCGAGGAGCCGCGCTTTCTTGTCAAGATCTTTCTTGAGCGTCAAATTATCAGTGCGTATCGCAGCAATCTCATCGCGAAGCGCTGCCAATTTCTGCTCGCCGCCAACGATATCCTGCGTCTGTGCACTGACTTGTTGCTCTTTCTGAGCAAGCAGTGATTCGCGTTGTGCGACCCGTGATTCTGCCGACGCCAAAACGCGCAGCTTGCTCTCGACATCTTGCTCTCGTTTGGAGAAATCCTTGCCAAGCTTTGCCTGCTGCGAGCCCATCTCCTTTATTGTCTGCGTCAATATCGCTTTCTCTCGCACAAGTTGATCGCGAGCCTGGGAATTCGATTCGAGTTGGCCAACAAGTTGTTGCTGCCGTGATTCAAGCTGCGATATCCGCTTGACAAGATCTTTCTGCTGCGTCGAGCGCTCGGACAATACTTTGCCGACAATCTTCTCCTGCTCCATAAGCTCTTTCGCTTTTGCCGAGATGAGCGCCTCTCGTTCGCGCAATGCAAGATGTGCTGCAGCGATCTGCTCTTGCTGCTTCGAGAGATTCTTCGATATCGTCGAGACTTCGCCTTGTTTCTGAGCGAGAGTCGTGATGATGCGCTTCGCTTCGCCGACTTCTTGCTTCTCTTTCTCTAATTTTGCGAGGAGAGATTCTTCTTGTGCACGACGCGCCGCCAATGATTGGACAGCTCGCTCGAGATCTTTGCGCTCTTTCGCTAATTCGGCGTGAGCATCCGCGATGGATTGTGCGCTCTGCTGCTTCTGTTGGATTGTCTCATCGAGCCGCTGCAATACTGCAGTTTTCTGTGCGAGCGCCCGCTCGACAGATTCAAGCTCGGAGACTACTTTCTTTCCGCTAGTGAGTGCTTGCTCGACGGCAGAACGTTCTTTGTGCAATGCATTGACATCTTGGACGATTGCTGTCTGTTGTTTTTGCAAGGAAATAAGCTCGCGCTCCACCTGACGTTTGTCGGCGTTCAATTGATTCTTTGCTTGAGCAAGCTGCTCAATATCTGAGGAGAGGCTTGCGCGACGCTCTTCGATTTTCTGCGTCTGCGTATTGAGTTTTATGACTGCACTTTCTTGCACTGCAAGCGTTTTCTCGACGGATTCTAGCTCAGACACAAGTTTCTTGCCGCTCGTCACCGCTTGCTCGACTGCTGCGCGCTCTTTATTCAATTCGTCGACAGCTTGGACAGTTGATTCTTGCCGCTTCTGGAGTGAAAGAAGTTCGCGCTCCATCTGGCGCTTGTCTGCGCTCAACTGATTCTTTGTCTGCAGCAATTGTCCGATCTCTGATGAGAGTCGGGAATGACGCTCTTCGATCTTCTGCGCTTGCGATGCTAATTTGAGGACAGTGCCCTCTTGTTGCGAGAGTGCTTTCTGCGCATCAGATATTTCAGATTCTCGACGTGAAAGGTGTTGCTGCGCTTTGTCGACATCACGCGCCTGTATCTGCAGGCGCGACTCGAGCTGCACATAATGTTCTTGCTGCTTTGCAAGGCGCTGCGCGAATGATGATAATTCTTTCTCTTTGGATGAAAGCGATTTTTCCATCGATGCGAGCTGCTCGCTATGCGCATCGGAGCGTTTCACCTGATCGGCGAACGCAACTTCTCGCTTCTCGAATGCATTCTGCGCCGCGACAATCTTAGACTCAAATGCAAGCAGTTGTTTCTCTTTCTGCTCGAATTGTCTTTCGGTCTGCGCAAATATTTTCTGTTTCTGAGCAAGCTCGGCCTTGATCTCGTCTTTGCCGCGAGCGACAAGCGTGACATCTGCATCGATCTCTCGACCGCGGGCAGCGAGCCGTTCTTGCAATGCACCCAATTCTTTACGTGCTTTTTGCAGTGCAGATTGTTCTCGTGCAATATCTTGTTGCATCGCAGAGAGTGCGGATTCTTTCTTCGCGAGCATTTTTTGCTCGTCTATAAGAGACGCGCGAAGGTCTCTGCTCTCTTTCTGCGCAGCAGACAAATCTTCTGCCTGCGCGGTGAGTTTTGATTCGAATGCGAACAACGCTTTCTCTCGCTTCGCGAACTCTTTTTGCGCGGTCTGCAGTGTGTCTTCTCGCACTCCGACTGATTTCTGCGCTGCATCAATTTCGCGAGCCTGCTCCTGCAATCGGACTTCAAGCTCCAGATATTGTTTCTGCTGCTTCGCGAATTGTTGGCTTGCTGCTGAAATTTCGCGCTCTTTAGCGATGACAGATTTTTCTCGGGTAGCGAGATCGGAGGAGAGTGCGCGCGTCGATTGCTCGAGACGCTCTATTGCGCTCGCACGCTCATGCAATGCCGCTTCTTGCTCTTGGCAAGATTTTGCGAGCTGCGAGACTGATTTCTCCTCGGATTCAAGCTCCTTCGCACGTTTGCTGATGACTGATTGCAACTGGCTGACTTCTTGCGATTCTCGCTCGAGCTGAACTTTGAGTTTCGTCTGCATCGCCGCAGTCGCATCGAGCTCTTTGCGCTCGATTGCTGCGTGGCGCATTTGTGAGTCGAGCGTTTTTGCTTTCTGCGTGACTGCAGTCTCGATCTCGGAGATTTTGAGTGCACGTTCATGCAGCGCAGCTTCTTGCTCTTGGCAAGATTTCGCGAGCTGGGCGACTGATTTTTGTTCTGCTTCAAGCTCGCGTGCACGTTTGCTTATCGCAGACTGCAACTGATTGACTTCTTGCGATTCGCGCTCGAGCTGAACTTTGAGTTTTGTCTGCAGTGCAGCAGTGGCATCGAGCTCTTTGCGATCGATCGCTGCTTTGCGTAATTGTGAATCAAGCTCTTTCGCTTTCTGCGTGACAGAGACTTCAATCTCCGTGAGTTTGAGTGCGCGCTCATGCAACGCAGCCTCCTGCTCTTCAAACGATTTGAGCGAGCGGACGAGCTCTTTCTCTTTCCCTGAGAGAAGTTTGTCTTTTTTGGCGAGCTCGAATTTGAGCGACGCGTGCTCTTGAGATAATTCAGTGAGCGCGACGCGTTCTTGCTGGCTCGACTCTATCGCTTGCGCAAGCTCTCGCTCTTGTTTCTCGAGCAGCGAGATTCTTGTGTCAAGCTCTTTTTTCTGCTGTTTCACGACGCGCTCAAGTTCAGTGATATGGCTGTCTCGCTCCTCGAGAGATGAGACGAGTTCTTGATACGTCTTCTCTTTGCGCAACAATTCTGCTTGCGCGCCGGCGAGCGTTTTTTCATATGTCTGCAATTGCTCAGAAAATTCTTTGCGCTGCGCTTCGTGCTCTTTATTTGCGTGCGAAAGTGCTTTCTCTTTTTTCGTCAGCTCAATCGCGATAGTATTGTAAGAAGATTCTCGCTCGGCAAGCGTCTGTGCAAGCTCTTCGATCTCTTTCTGGCGTTTCTCGAAAGTTGCAGCGTCCCGTTGGAATATCTTTCGCGCAGCCAACACTTCTTTCTTGCTCGCTGCGACTTGTTGTGCGAGTGTGAGCAGCTCCTGCTCTTTCTGCGCGACAGTTTGCTCGCGCTTCTGCAGTTGCTTTATCTGTTTTTCAAAGACAGCCAGTTTTTCGCCAGTCTCTTTTTCCGATGCTACCCTTCGCTCATGCTCATCTTTGACAATGATGCTTGCTCGCTCTTCGCGGATCGCAAGCTCTTGCTCTTTGTCCTGCAAGGATGTGCGCATTTTTTCAAGGAGCGTCGACTCTTTTGCTGCACGTTGGCTGAGAGATTTGAATTCGTCGCGCTGGCGCGTGAGGATGATCCGCTCGTCCTGCAATAATTCTTTTTGAGATGCAATCTCTTGCGCAAGCTTTTCTAATTCTGACGAGCGTTCAGATATTGTCCGCTCTTTGTTCTGCAGCGAGCGTCGTTCTTTGTTCACCGCATTCTTGAGCTCAGCGTGTGCTCTCTGCTCGGAGAGGAGACGATCTCTTGTCTGCGCGAGCGTTGCGGAGAGCTCTTCTTGCATCGCAGCAGCTTGCTGCTTCGCGCTCGTCAATTCGTCGCGCGTCGCATTGAGCAGATGTAATTTCTGCTGCAACTCTCGCTCAAGGCCTGCAAGCTCATTCTGTTTTGATGAGAGTAATTTCTTGAAAGATTCTACGGACTCTTTCTCGAGCTTCACTTCTTGCGACGAGAGTTGCGTCGATTGCTCTCGCTCATAGATATGCTGCTCGCGCGTCGCAAGCTCCATCTCTTTCTGGGCGAGCGTTCGTCTGATTTTTTCATACTCTTTCTCTTCAGAGCGCATGTATTGCCGCAGCCGCTCGACTTCTTGCTTCTGCATATCGACTTGCTGCTCGAGGCGTGCGGATGCTGCGCGCGATGTCGCAAGCGTCTTCTCTCGCTCAGCGAGCTGTTTCTTCGTCGCTTCGATGCCGGCAAGGATTGCGTTTATTTGCTCTTGTTGCGAGCGGATCGTCGCTTCTCGTGAAGCGAGCTCTTGCTCTCGCGTCACGACGGCTTGCAATCGTGATCGTGTCTGTGACTCAAGCTCTGCGACGTATGCGCTCTCGCTTGCAAGGAATGTCTTGACTTCTTCTTTCTCCCGCTGCACTGAAAGTTTGCCGATGTTCGCTTCACGCTGCTGTCGCTCGATGTCGCGTTCGAATCGTCGCAAAATTTGTTCTTGCGCCGCAAGCACTTGCTCTTTTTGGTCAGTCGCCGGAGTCGCTCGCATTTCGTCGACGGCGGCAGAGATGATGTCTTGCGCAGTCTGCGCTGCGACTTTGCGATTGTCCTCAGCCGTTTGAGCTGTTTGCTCAATTTGTGACGATTGTGCGATTTGCGCAGTCTGTGCCCTCGCAGTTTGCTCACTATTTTTTCCAGAAACTGAGACAACTCGTCGCGGTGGGACAGCATCTCGTGTTTTTGAAGAAGGAATCGTCTTGTGGGAAGTCTGTTGCGATTTTTTGGTCGCAGAATTGCTTTGCACCACTCCCTTTGTTTTTGTTGCGGATGTCGTTTTTCGTGCAGACTCCGATGTTTTGTTCGCGCTCATACGTTGTTTGATCTTTGCGAGAATCGCGGCTGCTCCGAGCCCTTTCGATTGATTCGAGTCATAATTCGACTCATAATTTGATTCATTATTTCCAGGATCACTGAGAGAATTTTCATCTCCGCTCAGTTCGGTCGACTCATCAGAATTCGAGTCTGTCGAGGATTCGGCCGATGATTCGCCAACTGGCTCAGCAGATTCAAGTGATTGTGATCCTGACAAGCTGTTCTCGTCGCCGTTCTCACCATCAGCAGCAAGATGATTGAGTTCTTCGTCGAGCTGCGAAAGTTCGTCGAAGCTTCGTTTGTCTAATTTATCCAAAGCAGTAGTATCGGGCACAATCGCTAATTTTTCAGATACCGACGGTGATGCTTGAGGCCTCCTCATCCGCTCGAGAATTGCCGGAGCGGATTCGCGCGGTGTCTGGAATGCAGCGGCACGTTTCTTCCTCGCCGCGGCCTCGTCGAGTGCGAGCAGTTCTGCTTCATCTGCCGCAGTGAACACTGACTTTGAAAGTTTTGATGCAAGCGCGTTTGTCCGCGCGACAAAATCATCGTGATCTGCATTCGATGCAACGTTGAGCGATGTGCTCGTTTTCGTTATCGCGTCTTCAAAGACGAGAGGCCTGTTCGGAGATTTTGGCGTGAAGCCTGCATCGCCCATCGCACCAAGATTTATTTCGTGCGCAATTCCAGTCGAGACATGATGCGCAGCATCAGTGCGCCTATCTTTTTCCATCTCATTTGCCGACGTTTGTTGCCCTGGCTTCTGAGGATTTTTTATTGTGAGATCGCGCTCAACTTGGGAGAGCGGTATTGCTGCAGATGCAAGCGGCGTTTTGCTTGCATCGAGAGGTTCGTGATTATCTTTTGCAATCTCCCGTCCATCAGCAGCTTGCGCGCGCGCAAGCTGCTCTTGCAATTCTTGGAGTTTTTTGAGTTTGAGCGCAAGACGACTATATTCGTCCGTTGCTGCAGAACGAGAAGATGGATTTGGTTGATCGATAGAATCAACTGATTGATCGGATAGATCTTTCGATGCATCTCCCGGATTATTTGTTGCCAATGACTTGAACTACCCCTTTTTGAATTTTGGAATATGAAACGGAATTGAAAATAATTTATTTGGACAGGGATTATTTCGCAACATTGCCGCAAAGCAATACTCGTAACCCTCCCAGTCGTCGCCGAGACTTCAGATGATATCTGAGTCTTCGCATATACTGGAACGAAGCGAATTATACCGCCGTCGGTTGAAAATTTTTTGGAAATTATCAAACAAGCTTGCGCAACTGCCCATTTTTGCAGACGCCACTGACGTCTGCGAACCCACTCTCGATTCTTTAAATATACATTTATATAACTTTGTTGTGACTCGAAAATAGTATAGCGCGACATCCATCCTGACCTCCGTTTCGAGAGCAAAGATAATTGCTGATTGAGTGTTCAAAAGATCAGCATACTGTAGTAAAGAATGAAATATCAGCAGATTGTGAAAAACATCTCCGTCGAAAAGTTTATATAGTATATAAAAAGAATGAAGAAGCATCAACAACGTGGTCTGATAAATGACTGCACAACAACAACAACTTTTGTATAAAAAAATGAGGTGAGCAGTATTACACTTCTTAAGACAAGATCACGAAAAAAAGCAGTAATGGGTATTGAAACGCTTATCATCTTCATAGCAATGATTATCGTCGCTGCCATTGCAGCAGGTGTTCTTCTTAGAACGCAAGGCGTTCTGCAGCAACGAGCGCTTGCCGTCGGTACTGAGACACAAGAAAGAATAGTCACGGGTGTCGAAGTATTGACTGTTGTAGGCTATGTAAATACTACAGCAGCAACAATAAATGAATTTGAAGCAACCGTGCGCCCAAGCGCAGGTTCTGATCCAGTCCAACTTCTAACCATGGGAATTACTGTCACAACGCAGACTAACTTCTTACCATTAGTATTGGAAGATACGCTGCAACAACAGGCTCATTCTGAAACATTCACGTTCCTAAACGCATCGCAACATTTGATGTCATATAATATGAATTACGATCCAAACGATTATTCATCATCATATGTTGCATTGGTTACAGGCAATTTGTCACCGGACAATCTATCTGGTCTCAACATCACAACTGTGTCGACGGCTGGCGTGATAACGAACTCATTTGTGTTCCCGCTCGGTATAAATTTCACAAACGTATCGCAAGTCGTGAATTATACGAATATGCCGATATATCAGAATCCATCAGACATATTCTCTCCTATGTACGGATATTTGACGCTCCAAGGAAGCCCAGCCGGATCTGCGCAGATAAGCACTGCACAAAATTTCACGAAATTCATGATACAATCCGATGTCGACAATCTTTGTGACTGGAATAATCTTGTACCTGACTACAGATTTTGTTACAGAGTACGATTAGGGAACCAGAATACTGTCATAGAGACTGGAGAAATCATGTCATTACGATTCAAGATGTCTGATTCAAAAGCAGTCACGATTGACCAGACAGTAGACATGCAATTCGTACCAAAAGGCGGTAACCTGCAGGATATTGTAGTCTACATCCCGCAAGTCTTGACAAAAGCTGTCCAAACACTCTGGCCATAATGCGCCAGATATTTTCATTTTTTTCTCCAAATGTATATAAACAGACACGCACCGTTGCAATCAGCAGATGCTCATGCATCGAGCAGACCTAGAATTATTATTTTGAAAAAAGAGGAATCATGAGGATCGTTGAGAAGATCAAAGATGTTGTCGAGCATACGACTGATAGCTGGCAACAGAAGCTGCTCAACGAATATAGTCATGGTGATGAGCCGGCTACTCGCGCGAGAAAAATCATTTCAGAACTTGTGCGCCCGCTCGACAAGCCGAATCAAGTCATAATCAACGACATAGTCTCTCTTATTTATGCGCTCGCAAGCAATCCTGACCCATCAATCGATCTCGAACAGATAATCTCGACGGCGCAATTGCTCATCCACGAGCTTGTCGACCCGATACCTAATCCTGACAAACGTCTCATGGATGAGCTTCTCAACATAGTCATCCATGCAGCCCATGCACCAAAACAGCGCGCAGGACAAATGGGTACAAACATACCGCAAGTATCTATGACAATGAATCAGAACGCACCCGTATCAGTGCAATCGGATCAGCAATCGCAATCAGCAAAGCCGATGCCGAATCAATCACCAATCGCAGCAAAGGAACCGACCCAGTCGCAAAGTGCTGCAATGCCATCACAAAACTCTTCGAGTTCATCATCCTCAAAAACACCAATCGATCAATCCATGATAAAACTCATCATGGATCAGATGAAAGAAGTAATCAAGAAGAACCAGAATACTGAGCAGCGCATCAACGAGACCGAGAACAAGCTCACGGGGAGATTATCTAGCACATTCGATGACATCCAGACGATGAAAGACAAGATCAAGAAACAGGAAGCGGATCTTGAGACAATCAACAAAAATCTAGATAAGTTCATCAGCCTCTATGAAATTGTCATAAATCAATACAATCCATTCATCGAGCATATCGACGACCCAAAAAAGAAAGAGACCGCCCCAGTACCACAAACGCCATCTACTGTTGCAAGCGCAAAAACTGCAACTCCACCACAAATGTCAGCATCAACTCTCGCAACGCAGGCAGCGCAAGAGAAAGATAAGGCTGCAGCTGAGAGTTCAGCAATCGACTCGACTAGTGCAGCAAGCGATCAAGACAATCTCTCAGTCATCATAGAAGAAGTCAAAAAAATGAATGACGCTGACTTTTTGTCTGGAAAAGACAAGATGAGCAAATGGATACGCTCTGTAATAAAAGATGAAACGCTTGCGCAGGCATATTTACAAGCAAAAGCACCACAAGAAGCAGTCAAAGTGTTGCTCAAAAAATCATTGCAGATGCATATGACTGATACTAAGAATTCTTGATTAGAATTATTCGAATAGTTCGAAGAAAACAGCATGACCAAGCAATTCGGTGTTTC
>CAZGJY010000016.1:0-4317 GCA_964525725.1 uncultured Methanosarcinales archaeon
CCGACATCGTCACCGCACTCCTTGCGCAGCAACTCGTCGCTCGCGAACTGATGCTCAACAAAAAACTCAAACAAACGCCAATAGTCCTTGCAGATTTGCGCTCGAGTAAAACTGTTGAGGAAGCCATCAAAGAATGCGGCGGTCAGCTCTATCTCACGAAAGTTGGTAGACCATATATCATCAATCAATTACGCGCGACGAAAGGCGTGCTTGCTGGCGAACTCTCCGGACATTATTATTTCCACGATTTCTTCTGTTGCGACGACGGCGTTCGCTCGTTGCTTGAGATGATGCAGCTGCTTGCGACGAATCAGCAACCGCTCTCACAAGTTGTATCAGACATCTCAACGTATTTCTCGAGCGGCGAGACTAATCTCGTTGTCCAGAACGCGTCACTCGTGCTCGCTGCGATCAAACAAGAATACGACGCGCGCCACCCTGTAAAAATGCTCGACCTCGACGGAATCTCTATTTACTTCGATTCGTTCTGGTTCAATGTGCGTGCGTCGAACACCGAGCCGTTGCTGCGCGTGAATCTGGAAGCGGACGATAAAGAAACGCTCGACTCTGAATTCGCCGCTCTTCTCGCGATCATCAAACAATTCATGAAATGATGAATACAAGAAATCACATTGCGACCTGGCGAGCAATGCGGCAATTTTCTGCTCGTTCCTCGCAGACTAACGTCGAAGCGGTTGCATGAATCACCGCTTCTCCTGAGAGTGTGCCAAGGCATTGCTCGTTTTGTTATACTTGATGTATTGGCTTATCGTTTTGGAAGAATCACCGCAATATTTATAACCATTTTCGGTACCTTCTTGCTAGAAGAAAAATAAAGTAAGCACATTTTTTAGTTTAGGGGATTTTGACTGAACTCCACGGAATTTTGACATGGCAAAGAATACTATTGATTCAGGATCTGAATGCATCAACCAGTTGCTTGATGGCGGTTATGAGAAGAATATCATAACGACAGTCTATGGTCCGGCTGGCGCCGGCAAGACGAATCTGATGCTCATTGCACTCTGCAATTGCATCAATCGCGGCGGCAAAGTGCTCTATGTCGATACTGAAGGAAGTTTCTCCGTCGACCGAGTCAACCAGATCCTTCCGGATTTCTCGACGAAAGCGAAGCAAGTCACGTTCTTGCGCCCATACACATTTGACGAACAGAAACAAGCCGTCGTCAAAGTCAAAGAGACTGTCGAGAAGGATCCTAAAGAATTTTCACTCATAATCATAGATTCTATCGCAATGCTTTACCGGCTCGAAGTCGGAAAAACGCTCGACGTCCAATTCGTCAACAAAGAGCTCGGGCTGCAGCTGGGCATGTTGACTGAGATTACCCGCAAATATGCGATCCCGATCCTCATTGCTAACCAAGTGTATTCTGATTTCGACAATCCGAACGGCATCAAGATGGTGGGTGGCGATCTGCTCAAATATACATCGAAGTGCCTCATTGAGCTCAAGAAAGGGCATCACGGTCTTCGCGTCGCGACGCTGATGAAGCATCGAAGTCTGCCAGAAGGTCGCGAAGTCGCGTTCCGAATCATCCAAAGCGGCATCGAAGTCGCGCAGATTCCGACGATCGCAACTCGCATCCGTGAAGAGTCATCGGAAGAACTCATCTGATTAAACATATTCGATAGTTTTCGAGCTTGCACAATTGTTTGCATCAGCGGACAAGTCGGCTGTTAAAAACATGACTAAACCAAAGAATAAAAATAATAAAATTGATCCTGAGATTCTTGCGCATATCGCTGCAGCTGATTCACATCTAAGACAAAATAAAAAAAACAATGACACTAAGCTAAGCAATAGCAAAAGTGATGCTGATGCCGCAATATCTTCTCTCTCTCTTGTTCGACGACATATTACAAAAGCTCGAGCTGTCGCGATGCGGAAGACAATCCGGCTGCCGCGCAGCATACGGATGCAATTCTGCGACAATTGCAGCATTCCATTCGTCGTTGGGACGAATTGCACTATTCGCATACGTGGCGGCGCCGTCATTGCGCATTGCAATGCATGCAAACACTTGCAAAAATTCGGCGGCAAAAGAAAAACAACTCTAAAATAATCTTTTTTTCTCATTTTGACTCCGAAGCTCATAAGACGATTGGTTGGTCTTTTGGCTATTTGGAGGTGTTCCATATGGGACTCACAAACAAGAAAGAAGAACAATTGCGAAAGATGCCGTTGATAGAATTCCACGCGCGCAAGAGCAAAGACGGACGATATATTGTCCACCAGACTATTTTTACAGACATAAAGCCGGTGAAATATTACGAGAAGGTCGTCACGAGCGCACCGCTCATTGATGCGATCGACACAAATGCTGATAGTGTTGACGCTGCAGAGAAAGCTGCGGATCAGATCGACGTCGTGACTGGCGACCAAATGAAGGCGTGAGGAGTGCCTTCTTTATTTTTCTTATATTTTTTTCTAATACTATTCTTTCGTTCGACAGATTTATAAGTAAACTGAGCGAAAAGAGCGTTGTTTAGGGGTTATTTTACATCAGCATCCATCAATTAAATTCATTGATAAAAATATAAAATAATCAATTTTTAAAAAAAAAGGGGTGACGTCGTTGACACTTTCATCGACGCAGCAAAAAAGACTTGCACAGATAGGCGGCTTTCTGATTGACGAAGGATTCTCTTCTCTTCTTGTTGATACTGGTCTGCTCCCTGAATTGGGACTCTTTGAGCGGATACGTGCAGATATTACTACCAGCGGTGCAAGCGAGGAGCGATTCATCAAGCTGCTCGAAAAAATCGGACCGACGGGACAGGCATTCGCATTCTTCGCGGCGCACAGACCTGATCTCTTTGCGCCACATCTGCGGCTCGCATGCATCGAATTCTGCGACAAAACTCGCAATCAAGTTTCGTCGTTCGACTCCGAGACTGCGCGAAAGCTGCTGCGCAAACTTGATGGAAAGACGAAATTCGATCCATTGCCATTCCTCGTCACACCTTTTGCATCATATTATCGAGCGCAGAAGAGCGAGAAAGCACAAAAACAGTGTGTCGCGAAATTGTTCCATCGACAACTTATCGCAGACACGCATCGCGACATTGCATTGCTGCATCAGATTCTGGAAAGACAAGCACTCACGCAATCGCGACTGCTCCTCATCCTTGGAGAGTTCGCCGATTTTGTCGTCGATTATTTCACCGGAAATTCTTTGTCGATCAGCAGACGGAACAAAGATGGTTTCATCGTTCCCGCCGCTCGCGGAGTTTTGCTTTCAGACACAAAAAAAGTTCTAAAAGAAACAGAAGCAACTGGCGCGGAAGTGTCACAACTCATTATGCAAACATGGCTTTACTCTGTCTTTGAGAAACAGGAATTGCTTTATGATATTTTTTTCTGGGAATGGGTCGGCACAACGGGCGTAAATCACGAGGCACGCGCAAATGCCATATCCGCCATTGATGCACAGCCGATTGTTGTCATCAATGACAAAGAGAGACGCACGCTCCTCTCGTTTTTCACAGCAATACACAAAGCAGATGAACAGACCGCTGCTGCTTGTTTGATCAATATGTGCAATGCGACAAACGCGTCATTGGATCTTGCAGAACGACTTGTCTCTGTCAATCGCGCGACGGATTTTCCACGGCATCCATTTGAATCGGGTGTGCGAATCCTCGAAGATTCTTCGACGGAAGAAATACAGCTCACGCCAGTATTTGCAAAAATTGCTGCGTCAGCGAGCCAAGTAATATCGCTAGTCAAGCAATACTCTTCGCCGCAAACGAGCCATGAAGCATTTGATACAATCAACTATTTGGTCGCAGGCCACGATATCGCTGTGCAACGAATGACAGCATCACTTTTCGAGTCACAAAAATCTGCAGAGTCTCACATGGAGGAAATACGTATGACGCAAACAGCAAAAAATATTGCAGTACAGGATGCCGGTGATATTATCGGCGGGAATACTACTACTCAAGCAATCGATCGGCTCGCAAAAGAGATCGACAAGTCGAGCAATCGGATCGCATACAGCGCAATCATCGCCGCATTCACTATCGCCGGCGCGCTGCTGGTCACGAATGCAGGTCAGATTGGAACGTTGCTGCTCGGCGTACCGTTCTTCGTCATTGCATTCTTCTCTGCGCTGCTCTTGATCAGTTCAATAATAAAAGAGCCGAAATAATCGGATTGATTTTCTTTGAGCAAGAAGAATGTTATCGAATAAGCGCTGTTTTTTGTTTTATTATTGCTAGTTGTGTGATTTTTCGATGGTTTGTTATTTTATTGATCAATTTGGGTTTTTGTGGAGTATTTGGTTTTTATTAG
>CAZGJY010000016.1:4327-8147 GCA_964525725.1 uncultured Methanosarcinales archaeon
AATAAGCGCTGTTTTTTCTTTTATAATTGCTAGATGACACATTTATCCAACGTTTGTAAAAATCATCCACAATTTGCGAAAAACTGCACAAAAAGCATATAAATACCGTCGCAATATTCATCAGAATGGCCAAGGATGATATCACAATGCCGCAGAGTATGGCGGGTTTGCAACGATTCACCTCTGATGATCCGGCTAAAATCAAGATAAAACCGACAACGGTGCTCATCATTCTCGCGGTCGTTGTTGTCGCAATCATTATTCTTCATATCACCAACGGCTCGATCATCGGGCTCTCTGGCGCATAAATCTGCAGCCCGAAAGGTACTCACAGGTAACACAATGCCCCCTAATATCAACCCCCGCCAAATGCAGCAAATGATGCGACGCATGGGCATTGCGCAACAAGAGATTGATGCGACGCAAGTCATCATCAGAACTCCTTCTAAAACAATATATATCGACAATCCTTCCGTCTCGCGAGTCAATGCGATGGGACAGATCACATACCAAGTCGTCGGCGCTGAACGCGAAGAAGAGAACGCAGCGGCACCAGTTGTCATTGAAGAAGAAGATATCAAAACAGTTGTTGCACAAACAAGTTGCACTGCTGACGAAGCACGAGACGCAATAACTGAGTCCAACGGTGATCTTGCTGCAGCAATTTTGTCAATCGCTGCAAAAAAAGAATAAATGACAATTTAACTATTTGTTTTTAGTTATTCATAAGACATGGAACGACACGACGAATGCATCGCAAAAGCGAAACAATCGCTTGCCGTCGGCGAACATGTGCTCAAAATAACATACCCGCTCCTCAAGGAGAGCAAATTATTGCTCGCAGTCCTCGAGCGGATCCACGACGCGCACATATCATTGCTGCAAGGCGTGCTCACATTCGAGCGCGAAGCGCGCACGATTCCGCCGTTCCACGCGAATTTCGAATCGATGTGGAACACGTTGGCATTGCGGCTCGCGGCAAAATATAGTTCGAGCGGCAACGAGTTGACGTTGTTCAAAACAGTCGAGCAGACAATTAAATTCCATAAAGAGGCAGTAATCGCGTTCGGACGCAAAGGAGAGTTGATCCTTGCATCCGACGAATACGTCATCCAGAAAATCACACCCGAATCGGTGGCAGATATGCTGCGTTCGACGCAGCAGATGATCACTCATTGGTCAAGGTTACTCAAAAAATGATGCACTACGTCCCCGACGAAGATTCAAACCCATATGAGCAAGCGCTCTATGAGCTCAAACGTGTCGATCATCTCATCTATGTCAGTCTCAAGTATACTCGAACGGTAGACGTCATCAAGAATATTATCGCCCGCATGATCGGAACGTATGATTTCATCTGGGACGATTTCCTCAATCGGCTCGAGCGCGAACGACGCATCTTTGAGATTCCAACTTCACCTGGACAAAAATGCAATGTCCTCAAAAAAGAATTCGCATCAGACCCAAAGGTCGTCGAATTCATCGAATTTTATCTGCTTCTCCGACAGTTCAACAATGCAAATTATACTGCACTCAAAGAATTCCGACGACATGTCGCGATGCGTGCTCTTTTCCCGAACGGCGAATACAAAGAACTCAACATTGATATCATAACGGATTATTACAAACAGACAAAAGAATTCTTGGATTATGTCAAGCTAAAATATTTCTCGCCGGAATCAGCCGCACAACCAGCAGCATGACAACATATATCGTATATGTGACGCATCCGTCTAAAAAAAGTGCATCTGTGATTGTCGATAAACTTCTTTCTCAAAAAATCATCGCTTGCGCGACAATGTTTTCTGTCGAGAGCAGATACGTTTGGAAAGGCAAAAAACAGAGCGGCAAAGAATGGGTGACGCTGCTCAAGACGAATAAACCTGCGGCTGTCGAGAAAGCAGCCCTTGCAATTCACCCTTACGATGTGCCGTGCATCCTTTCATGGAAAGTCGGCGCGAATAAATCGTTTGATGCGTGGGTCACATCAACAACACAACCATAATAATGCAATCTGCTTCTTTTACTTAAGCAAATTTTTCTCTGACCATCGCTGCATCGGTATTCGTACTGTATCCTAGCTTGGATTATCTTTCATAAACTCATAGAGAAGAGAATATGATTCTATGCAATAGAGTCCTCGTTCTACTTTTGGCCAATGACCAGCGTATTTTTTGTTGATAACCGTTGGGCTAAGATGGCTTGTACCTCCCCAAGGTTCTGGACATGCATAAACTATTTTTGTGATTCGGTTGAGTACGCTTGCGCCAAAACACATGATGCATGGTTCCCACGTCGTGTACAATAGTATTGTTTTTCCTTGATCGGCTGCTGCTCGGATCGCGGTTGCGCATTTGGCGATAAGTGTAGACTCTGCATGAGCATTATATGTCTTGTCAGTATTATTATGGTTATGTGAAACACCGACAAGAACTCCGTCGATGACCAATACTGCGCCAACGGGCACGTTCCCTTCAGACATAGCTTTCTTCGCTTCGCTGACTGCAATGAGCATGAAATCCTGCATGCGTATCGAATTTGCATTGTCACTTATGAAATTTTCCTTCATTTTTATCATTCGTGCTGACGATGATTTTTGTTTGGATTATTTGCATGACTCAAAGCTATCTTCAGCTATTGCTTGTTTCTCTTCGCAAGGTATTTAAACTCTTATCGCGTTTTTTGTTCATATGCCGACGACATTCATCGCAATTGCATCCGCGAAAGGCGGCGTTGGGAAAACGACGACCGCGATAAATCTCGCTGCGGCTCTCAATAATTTCGCGCGAGAAGTGATCCTTGTCGATTGCAATCTCGAAAAACCGAACGTCGGTCTCTATCTCGGATTGACGAATACGCCAGCGAGCATACACACAGTCCTCTCAGGCAAGCATTCTATCACGGAAGCGATATACAAACATCCGAGCGGTTTGATCGTCATTCCTGGTCATGTTTCAGTCGACGAATCGCTGCGCAATTTCAGTGAACGGCAGATTGCTGACGCATTTGCAAGCCTTCTCAACAAAGCAGAGATTGTCCTTGTCGATACTGCATCTGGGATCGGCACTGAGACACGCAAAGTCATCCGCGGTTGCGACGGCGTCATCTTTGTGACGACGCAAGATATTGTGGCCGTGACTGACACGCTCAAGACTGCGTCGCTCGCGCGATCTCTCAGCAAGAAAATAATCGGCGTTGTGGTCACGCATGTGCGCGGAAAATCATTCGAGATATCGCTCGCTGAAATAGAATCTACTCTTGGCGCGCCAGTCATCGGCTCGATCCGTTATGACGAGCAGATTCATGCGTCGCACGCTGTGAAACATCCTGTTGTTTATACGAACCACACGACACCTGCAACGACGGATTATCGCAAGCTTGCAGCAAACCTTATCGGGCAACCGTTCGAAGAGTCAGTATCGGACAAAGAATCGTTTTTCTTGTATCTGTTGCAACGCATCGGAATATTACGGCCGAAACGCTGAGTTTATCAGTTAGTCAAAAACGAATATCTATTGTTTCCAAAGAAAAAATGTGCTTCTTAAGAACTGATGAGTGTCGCTAGAATTATCGATGCAGCAATAGTTATGATTGCGCCGATCGTCTGCCATTTCGTCAGCCGCTCATTGTTGAGCCAAAATCCAAGGACTGCTGCGATTGCGCAATAGCCTGCGGCAATTCCTGCGACGAGCGAAAGATTTGTTCCTTGCAGCGCATAGGCATACGCGAGCCATGCGCCAGTATCGAATGCCGCTGCACCGAGCAGCGTCCCTTTGACAGTCATGCACTTTGCAAGAATATGATCATACTCTTTCCAAAG
>CAZGJY010000016.1:8157-11896 GCA_964525725.1 uncultured Methanosarcinales archaeon
CATTGGCAGAACGCCAATTATTGTCCATGGAAACCAGATTGAGAGCAGGGGTGAAATGTCTCGCGCGACGAATGCAGTCATCGTACTCGCGATAGCGCTGATTACCGCGGCAACTATCGCGAGCCACCATCCTTTCTCAAAATGCGATTTTCGTATCGCAAATACTTTTGAGAGGAGCAATGTGCCAAGCAGAATCATTATGACCAAAATTATTGTCGAAAAACGGACGCTCTCTTTGAGCAACGTAACGGCAAAGACGATTGTCATCGGTAATTCTAATTGTAAGAGGACTTCAACGACAGACAGCTTTCCGCGACGATATGCTTCAAAAAGTACGATGCCAAATGCGAATTGAAGCAAACCGAGAATCGTGAGTATGAGATAATCAAATCCGGAAATGTGGAATAAAAGCGGGATCGCTTTGGGAGCGAGGATGATCGCGCCGAAGAGTCCGATGAAGCTGAGCGTGATGAGATCGCCGACTTTTTTTGTTGCGCGCTCGATCAAATAGTCGCCAAAACCCCAGAATACCATTGCGATTATTGCGAAGACTATTGCAAGTTCCATTTCAGTCGAGAAAAGCGACGTTTGGCTTTAAAAGAGTGTGTTATGACTCTCTGCTCGTCAATAAAAAAATCAAACCAAAAACCTGCAGTAGAGATAAATAGAAATAAATTAAAATATAAACTGAAAATGAATAAATAAAAATAAATGAAAGCAGAGGAAATTAATTATCCTCTGTGAATTGTTCGAGCTTTATCGTGAGCTCTTCTTCGGATTTTATCGTGCCACGAGCCAAGAGATACTCTCTGGAGAGCAAGTAGAAGAAGAGACCGAGCGATTTGCGTCCTTTGTTGTTGCACGGAACGACGAGATCGATATTGTTCGTCTGGTTGTTCGTGTCACAGAGCGCGATGACTGTGATTCCCATGTTCATGGCGTCGAGGATCGCGTTCTTGTCTGCCCATGCGTCTACGACGAGCATTACTTTCGCTTCGATGAAGTTCTCAAGATTTGGATTCGTCAAGATTCCTGGCGGATATCGGCCAGCGAACGATCGCATGCCTGTGAGCTTCTGGAGGAACTGGATCGGTTTCCAGCCGTTCTCTCGTCGGCAGACGACAAGGATGTCTTCTGGTTTGTAGTGCTTGAGCAAATTGATCGCAAGGCGGATTCTTTCATCGATTTTCTGGACGTTGAGGACGGAAAGACCGTCAGCCCGCGTCTTGTAGATGAATGGAGCCATGTGCTTTGTCCGGAATTTTGTTCCGACATGGATACCTGTCTTGAGATATGTATCTGCTGCGACGAGCATATTCTCGCTGCCTGGGATTGTTGTCATCTCGACTTCCATTTTCTGGTCGATGACTTCTGGCGCTTCTGTTGAAGCGTTCTGATTTTCTTCTTTCTTGTTGTATGACATGTTTGGTTTCACCTAAATTGCCTTATTGCATAACACAAGCATCGCGAACAGCACCTTGGCGATTTATTCGGAGCGGAGTCGATTCGCAAGTTGACAATGTCAACTGCGCACCGTGAGCTTTGCTCCCGCTTGCATGCAGACTCCGCGACGCTCGTTCCGCGAAGGATTGAGCGGAAACTCGCCGTGCTATTTGCAGCTGTGAAATGCCGTGAAACACGAAACTGTTAGAGAATCTCTGAACAGTAACGGTTTTTTTTGCCTCACGTTACGATTGTAGTTGTGCCGTGGCACAGCTACGTTGGCTGTATTCCTGAGGAACAAGGGTCGGTTTATAAAAGTTATTGTCATAAATTGTCCTATTGCCGAGGATATTCGTTGAGCTCCTTGCATGGTGCAACGTCAGATTTATGAAGGAAAAATAATTCCCTCTTTCTATGAGCGTGGATTCAATGTTGAATGCGGCAAAAGATGTCTTTGTCGAGCATCGACCGTTGACAATTGTAAGCTGTGCAAGCGCGCTTGCTGTCGCTGCTGCGGAAAAATACTTTCCAAAATTATCAGGTAAGAACTGGGCACTGTGGGCACCACTTGCCGCACCAACATATGTCTCTGTGTTTTCCAATCATCCGATGCAGACTGGCATCAGTACAGCTCTTGGCGCAGCAATATGTTATGGAAGCACTCTCACTAAATTGTGTGCAAGTGAATCGCCAGACGATTCTGAACTGGATGCGTTAGTATATGGCGGAATCTTAGGCGCTGCAATCAGTGCTCTTGGCGACGGAAAAGAACTCATGGCTGCAGGAATCGCAGCGACTACAGTTACTTATTTTCTTGCAAAGAAAGCATTCCAAGCAGCACATAATCAGCAGCCGAGAAATTATTGACTCTAGAAATGCATTGATTAATTGATATGGTGATTTGTTTGCTATTTCTTTTCTTTTTTCGCTAATTTCTCTTCTTTGAGTACGAATTTTGAGATGAGAAAAACGACTACTGCAATGATTGCGAAATTGATGAACGCCGAGAGGAATGGTCCCCAACCAATCTTAAATCGCCAGACATTCCATGCCGCCGTCGCCCATGCACCATTCGGGATGAATGGTGTGATCAGCGGCATGACAATATTATTCACTAACGACTGAATCAAAGTTGTCGATGCAGCGCCGATGATGAAAGCTACTGCGAGTCCGACGACTTTGTACTCTTTGAGGAAATCTTTGAATTCTTGCATCAATTGCATATCGACCACCCGATCTTATACATCGGATATTATTTTTTCGATCAGTCTATCGAATCATCTTTTCTCTCGAGAAGATTCTGCTGCCATTTGCTGAGCTTATCTATTCTTTCTTGTGAGAAATGCGTCGAGCCGAGGATATAATATTGCTTTTCTAGATTATCTTGATTGGAATCACAGTTTACGCCGACGAATCGTGCGATGTATTAGCGCGAATGCATAAGTCTTTCTGGAACAGGATATGCGGAAATGAAGGATTGCGTGATAATAATGAGTGCGATAATTGTAATGGTGAAAAAGAATGATCCTCGTGTCATAAATTCCTTGACGAATTCAACGGTTTCAGTAATCGGATTTTGCGCCATGTCAATTTACAATACGTTAATCATGAATGAGAAAAATAAAAATAAGCAAGAGTCCTAGAACTCTTCTGAATCTGCTGGTTTTTCAGGCGCTGCTGGTGCAGGTGCTTCGGATGAAGGTGCTGGTGCAGCAGTTGTTGCTGGTGCGCCTGATGCTTGTCCGATGACTTCTGCAAAGCCTACCTTTCGCAAAACCTTATTGACTCGGATTCGGACATTATCGCCCTTCTGGACGTTTGGAACGAAGAGGACAAAACCGTCTTTTCGTGTGAAACCGTCTCCTTTCTCGCCGACTCCTTCGATTGTCGCGTCAAGTTCGTCACCAACTTTCACTGGTGCTTGTTGCGGGGCAAAGCCGCCGTCTCGATTGCTATCGCGGTTGTTAAAATTTCTGTTACCGAATGACCTATTTACTGTTTGCATGTTTTTGTTGCTCCAATTTCCAATGTGTCGCCATTTCTGTCGCCATACTGGTCTTGCAGTCAGGATAAATCTAAGTGAACTTAGAACTCCCCCAAAAGCTATGGATGGATTGGTTGCCACGTTTATAAAATTTATTAAGAATACCTCGAAAATGTGTACCCTTGCGCAAATGTCGAGCGAATAACGAAAATTCGCGACTCGGAGCTATCCAGGGACTAAAGCCTGCGGTTTTACGCTCTTCGTTGTTTATCGCGAATTTTCGGAATTGCAAATTGCGCACTAAAGTACAGG
>CAZGJY010000017.1:0-11593 GCA_964525725.1 uncultured Methanosarcinales archaeon
CGGCTCGCGAGAGTTCAAGATCATCATCAAAGACGTCGTATCGCTCTACATCATCTGCCTCGTCATGATACTCATCGGCGCGCTGCTCGAAGCATTAACGCTCAAGTGAATGACAAATGAACACCGTGATTAACTATTTCAGGAACGGCTATCAGAAATATTGCCTAAGCCGTAACAGTCGTATGGACAAATCTCCGTTGTTTACATCTGCTATACTTGCAATTTTATTTGCTTTCTGTTTCTCGCTTGCATTACTTTTATCTGCAACTCCCGCATCGGCTGCGATGACTGGTCTTAATATCACGGCATTCACCGACAAAGACAACGGCGCGATACAAGTCGTTGCAAACAATAGCGCACTCGTCATGTGTTATGGCAACGCAACATCGACGACTGGCGTCACCGGTGTCAACGCGACATTCTATGGACCCTCCTCGACGTATAAAACCCCGCCGGCAGCTGGCACCGCGTATCGTAATACATCTTGCACTGTTGTCGGAACAACCAGCGCGACGTATAACTGTACGACTGTGTTGCATCATCACGCCGAACCTGGCAATTGGTCATGTCTCGTCGTTGCGCGCGATTTAGCAGGAAACCGCAATCTCACGAAGAACAACACGCTCAACACATTTCTCAGTTTTTCTATGATAACGACAAAACTCAACTTCAGCAAAACAACGCTTAACGGTGGGACTGGTACGACTGATTATCTTGTGCAATTCAATAACACTGGCAACGTTGCGATGCATATCCAGATCGACGCCTATCGGCTGAGTGGCAACGCGTCAGACGCGGATGCGATGGCGTGCTCCGTCGGAGTGATTCCCGTCGGCAATATGAAATATGCGGAAGTTCCCGGACAAGATGTGTCGATTAAGACTGCGCTGACAGATACGCCGATAACAACAACGACAAGCTATAGCCCGACTGCATTTGGAAATACGGCGTATACGAACGGAACGCTTTACTATGGGCTGATAATCCCCTCAAGCGCCGTCCAAGGCAAATGCAATGGAATCCTCAGCATCACCGCAGTGCCATAATTCCACAAATGATTTATAAATCAAAAACGCATTTCCCGAGATATGGCAAAAAAAGATGATTCATTTGCAATAACATCATTTGTCCTAGGTATACTCTCTATAATTATACCGCGAATCGGTATTGTGCTCGGCGCAGTCGCAATCGCACTCTATATTATAGTACGCGCAAGAAAAAGCAACAATAAATACGCACTCTGGGGGTTCATCCTCGGTATCATCGGCATCGTTCTCCAATTGCTGCACATTTGAGTATTATATATTTATGATTGGCAATTTGGACGAATATATACTCTCTTTCTTTCTATTTCGCACACCTTTTTTGATGCACATATCTTTGATGCATATCCCGTATATTGGTGAAAATGATTATTTGATTTTATAAAAAGCGCAGACATTCTCTTTTCATGGCTGCGCGGGATAATCGATTTTTCCATTACCTATTCAGGATTGGCATAGCGCTCAAATTCATGAACGGCGCGCTTGAGATACTTGGCGGTCTCCTCTTGCTCATCGTCAATACGAGCATGCTCAGCGCTTTTGTCGCCACATATCTGTCGCCAGAGCTGTTCGAGGATCCCAATGATTTCATCGCCAATGCATTATTGCACGGCATCCAGAGTCTTTCTGTTGAAGTGAGGTTATTGTTCATACTTTATTTGCTCGTGCAAGGCACCATCAAAGTCGGAATCGTTATAGCGTTGTGGAAACAGAGACGCTGGGCATATCCGCTTGCTGCAATCCTGCTCGGTCTGTTCACAGTCTATCAATTTTATCTCATTATCCATCTCCGCTCAGTGTGGCTATTGGTGTTGACTCTTATCGACATAATCATTCTCTTGTTGCTCAGGTTTGAATATCTGCGGATAAAACCAATGATAAAGTCCCAAGGTAAAGGCGCTAAAGGCAAACGGGCAATATCCTCAATTATTTAGAATTACAATATCCGAGAAAAAATATCTGAGAATCAGCACGAACAAACTAAAAGCATCAAAACTATTTTAAAAATTATTTGAAAAGGTATGCGTACTGGCCATATCCTTCTTGAGTAAGGTTTTCTGCAGCGATGAACCGCAGCGACGCAGAGTTGATGCAGTATCGCAGGCCCGTCGGCTGCGGTCCATCATCAAAGACATGTCCGAGATGCGAATTCGCTTTTTTCGATCTAACTTCAGTTCGATCCATTCCAAGAGTATTATCCGATTCATTCACAACATTCGCCGCGGCGAGCGGCTTTGTGAAGCTCGGCCAGCCGGTCCCCGAATCGAATTTATCCGTCGAGCTGAACAACACTTCGCCAGAGACAACATCGACATAGATGCCCGCTGCATGATTATCCCAGTACGCATTATCGAATGGCTGTTCTGTACCATTCTCTTGTGTGACTTCGTATTGTATCGGAGTCAAGTTGAGATTATTACTAGTATTCAGAGTATTTTTTGCATCATTCGCGTTTTTTGCCATAGTCATTTCCAGCTCCGTTGCCGTAGAGCAGCCATACATATTAAGTAAAGCAATGAGCAAAGCTATCATGGCTATCACAACAACGAATCGCTTCATGCACAGCAAATGACAAAGCCATTCATTAACTTTATCCCAAATCTATCCCAGATCAAGCGTTGAAACCGTGAAACGATTTCAATCTTTCAGTCGCTGGTCTAACCTTCAAATCTAGACGGGAGCGTCATTTAACACAGGTCGAAAAGAAGAGTGTTGGGCATTAGTCTTTTAAAAGAATAAGTTTTTATTATAGACTATTCTAAAATGAAGTTTAATGAAGAAAATCTTTATTGTAATAATGGCAGTTGTTGCTCTCATTATAATTTCTGTGCTCATTTCAAATAGTTCTTATCTATTACCAGCGTCACGTATTCTTGCACCTGACTCCAATCTATTAGAACATAATCTAGGCTCAGCAACTTGGGTTAAGTCTCAAAGTTATATTAACCCATATACAGAACAAAAAGAAGATCTTGCAATCTATTCATTATCAAAAATCTCTTCAGAAATTGTTTATGTGTCTCAAGCTAATAATTTCAAGGAAATTATAAAGAAAGCAGTATCTCCTAATACATTAGTTATTAATACTCCAAATGGTGTAATATATCAAACAAATGAAACTGATTTAGGTGATAATACCAAGTATCAATATGAAATTGTCTGGGCATCAAACACAGCTGTGATTACGGTCTTAGTTCCAACATTAATTAAAGATTATACTTATTCTAAAGATGCAATAATTACGGCGTATTTGACCAAATACCCAAGTGCTCTTAAAGACTCGTCATACATTCCAACACCTACAAGCGCATATTTGATTGAAAAAAATATTCAAAACTTAAGTTATAATGAATCTAAATTTAGTTGGACTAATGTTGGAGCCGATGAATATTCTGCCACTTATTATCCTCCTGATGCCACAGATACATCCGTTTATTGGAGAGAAATTGCAGAAATTGAGCATTTCAACTCCGCAGAATTGGATAGCAATGAACTTTTGGCAAACAATTTAGGGCTTGGGTCTCTATCATATTACGCTTTCAAGAATATTACTGGAAATGGTACTGTTTATTTTAACACTTCTTTTGCGGATACTGATGCGTGGTGGACTAGTTCAAATAATGTAGTAATTGTGCATTCATTAACAAAAGATGCTACGACTCTAATATCTGCTTATTTGCAAAAATATCCTAGCGATTTGAAATAGATGTTATTTCCAGACTGACACTCTAAAATACGACCTGTGTTGGGACACCATCGACGCGAGAGTAGTACTGGATGACCTGTCATTCTTCATTACTTTTATAAGGCAATATTCGAGAAAGCGGCTATCGTGTCTTCGACGGAGAATGGAGTGGATTATTATGCGCGTTCCGCGCAGGAATCAGTGCAGCTGCTCGCAAGCACGTCTGATGGTCTTTCATCGCTTGAAGCGGAAGCTCGATTAGCGCGCGACGGCCCGAACACAGTCACTGTCGACAAACAAGCGACGTTCCTCGGTCTCTTCTTCAAACAACTGCGACAATATCTTGCTATTCTATTGTTCGCAGTCGCAGCAATCGCCGCATATGCAGGATATTCGCTGCATAAAGAAGAGCAATACATCAATGCGATCCTTATTGTCAGCATCACACTGCTCAACGCGATCATCAGCGCATACCAAGACTACAAATCGGAAAAAACGGCGCAAGTCCTCGCGAAGATGCTTGAGATTAATGCACTTGTCATGCGAGACAGCAAGCCGACACTCATTCCAGCGAGCAGACTCGTCATCGGCGACGTCATAAAACTCGTCGAAGGAGATAAAGTCCCAGCAGATTGCCGAATCATCGACGCGAACAATCTCATCGTCAACGAATCGATCCTCACCGGAGAGAGTAAATCCGTCAAGAAATCAACAGCACCGCTGACCGCCACACTAACTAAAAATGAAAATGGCGCAGCTACTGCTATTGCGGACCAGCGCAATATGCTCTTCATGGACACATTTGTCGTGAGCGGCGAAGCGACAGCAATTGTTTGTGCGATCGGCAAACGAACGCAAGTCGGAACGATCGCCGCGGCGATAAAGACGGACGAGCGCGCACCATTCCTAGACGAGATAAACGACGCGACGAAACTCATCACAAAGATCGCGCTCGGATTCATCGCGTGCGTCGTCATCCTCTACATCCTTACGCATCACTCGTGGGACGACATCCTTCTCATTGCGTCTGCGCTCATCGTCGGTTCGATTCCCGAGGGATTGCCTGCCGTCGTCACATTCTCGCTTTCTATGACGACATTCCGACTTGCGCAAGACAAGATTCTCATAAAAAAGAAAAGTCTCCTAGAAACACTAGGCAGCATCGACATTCTCTGCACGGATAAAACGGGCACGCTCACACAGAATAAGATGACGCTCGCATCGCTTTATATCGACGGAAAAGATCAAACGCTAAATCAAGCAAGCGAAGAAATCCAGGAATTATTCGCAGCAGCTTCCCTCGTCTGCAATCAATCACAGTTCATGAATAATAATTGGGTCGGTCAACCGGAAGATACTTGTTTCCTCGCCGCACTCACTCCGACACAACTCCAATGCGCAGAGCAGAACACGAAGCGTCTCAGTTTTGCACCATTCTCTGCGCAGAAAAAGCTCTCGTCGGCAATAGCACTCTTTTCTGCAAAACCAACTATGACTGAAAGTGCAACTGCAAGCACGGGTACTGTCAGTAAGAGTGCAAGCAGTAAAAATGCGCAAAACCAAACGAAAAAGCAAACGAAAGAACAAACGCAAAACCAGAAGATCCAGTTCATCAAAGGCGCACCGGAAGTCATCATCCAGAAAGCGACCCATCAATTCATCGCGGGAAAACAAGTCAAACTCTCAAAGAAGAACAAAGAATTCCTTCTCGGTGTCATCAGCATATTCTCCGCAAAAGCGCTGCGCAACATTGCGCTCGCAGCAAAAATCGACGGAAAGATGACTATCATCGCACTCGCTGGTCTTCACGATCCGCCACGAGACGGCGTCGGGCAAGCAGTGCAGACACTCTACGACGCAGGCATCGAAGTGAAGATGATAACTGGCGACGAGAAAGAGACGGCGCTCGCGATTGCGCTCGAATGTGGCTTTCGCAGCGTCAATGCAATAACTGCGAGCGAGATGGAGGCTGTGACAGACGCAGAACTCCAAGAAATTGTCAAAAAATACAACATATTCGCAAGAACACCGCCATCATTCAAACTTCGCCTTGTATCCGCCTTGCAAGCGATGGGTCATCGCGTCGCGATAACTGGAGACGGCGTCAATGACGTTCCTGCGCTCGAGCGCGCAGACGTCGGAATTGCCGTCGGCGAAGGAGCCGCAGACATCGCGAAAGAATCAGCTGACATCATTTTGCTCGACGGACATTTTGAGCATATCACAAAAAGCATCCAAGGCGGGCGTACCGTATTCTCCAACTGCCGCAAAGTCATCAATTATCTCATATCTGCAAATTTCGCCGAAATAATCATGGTATTCGTCTGTGCACTCCTCGGCGTCGTTCCATTCACAGCGATCCAATTGCTCTGGGTCAATTTCGTCACAGACATATTCCCTGCGATGGCGCTCGGTATCGACCCGCCGCACGCCGGCATCATGAAGAAAAAACCGACGGGCAGCGGCGAGACGCTCATCAATAAACATCTTGGCTTGCTCACCGGCTTTGTCGGTATCACAAAATTCCTCATCATGTTCGGCATTTATTTCTTCACAGTATTTTACACACATAGCGTAATCTTGGCGCAGACTCTCTCATTCACATGGCTCGTTCTTACGCATTTGATCCGAGTCATCGCGATACGCTTTGACGAGCACGAACCATTGCTCAATAATTGGCTCCTCTTCTTCGCGCTCTTAATTCCACTCGTGCTGCAGATATTTATCCTCTATATTCCCGTCGTCGCCAAATGGTTCGCAGTCATCGCATTGCCGTGGTGGTCATGGTTCATTCTCGCAGGTGCACTGCTCGCATCGATACTCGTCGCACGAATCATATCTGTGATTGTAGCGAAGCTCGCTCCATCCTCTGACAAAGATTATTGAAGAGTGCAATCATTCAGACTACAGAATCAATATCTGAGGATCTGGGCTCTTTGTTCTCTCTGCAAACTATTTTCGCTGAACAAGTGAAATATCGTCATATCCTCTCAAGAACGCATACCTTTTTAATGCAAAACGTCGACTAGGGAAGCAAAGAGTGACGAAAAGGGTACAATGGCAAAAAAAACACAGAAACCATCACCAGCGAGACGGCAGACGGTGAGACGAAACTCAATGACACTTTTAGTATGCGTATTAGTCGTTCTATTCATCCTTTTCATTGCACTCTCGATCCAAGTCTACAACCATTCACGTGCGTTTGAGAATCATAGATTATATTTGCGGCAAAATGAGCCGCCGATACAAGGCTGGATGACTGTTCCTGCAGTCGCTTTGCACTATAATATCTCCCAAGTTGCAATCTATCGCCTGCTCGATGTGAATAATACGTTCTCACAAGACAAGCGAACAATCAACGCTATCTGCGAAGAGCATGAACTCAACTGTACAGCCATCATCGACATCATGAACGGTTGGCGATCGCAATGATTTTTTCTTTTTTTTCAGCGACGGCACTCAACTTTGCGTTGCTGTTCATTGTTTGCTTCGCAAGCTCGCTCGGCTTTCCCGGCGGCGATATCTGGCTCGTCTCGACAGGCGCTCTCGCTGCGACTTCCTCTGACCTCATCCCAGTCATCAGCGTCGGTTTCGTCGCAGCGCTGCTCGGGGATCTTGCCGCATATCTGCTTGCGTATCGATTCTCGTCCTCAGTTTACAGATTTCTCAACCGCTATAAGAAATTTAAAGAAAATGAATTGAGCATCAGGCTTCGTCTTGCCAAATCTGAATTCGCGCTTGTATTCCTCAGCCGTTTTCTCCTCACCGGCCTTGGCGCTGCAGTGAGTTATATCAGCGGCTTCACGCGTCTCAACAGAAGGAAATTCATCGTCGCAGCGATACTCGGCGACATCCTCTATGCCGCAATATACATATTGCTCGGCTTTTTCTTCAAAGAAGTGTGGATGGATCTGACTAGCATCATCAACGAAATTGTCGCTGCCATACTCTTGCTCATTATCATCTATTTCCTCATCAAAATATATCTTTCTAAGAGAAAGAGCAATCACGCAGCAAAAGTCAAGAATTGACTGGATTTGCTCCAGCTCCATTCATCCCGGCGCCGCGAGTATTGCATGAAAGTGTATCATTATATGTCTCGCAAGTTCCAGTTCTGTCGCTGCGACCATTCTGTCCAGGGATTGTGCAAGAATCGCCTTCACTCATTCCAGAGCATGCATTTGTCGCAGCCTGTCGCATAGCGGTGAATAATTGCTGTCGCTGTTCTGGAGTCATATTGCCGCCATAACCATCGCCGCCATTGCTTCCTGCTGCGCCATTACTATTGCGATAGCCGCCGCCCGCAGCACTGCTGACGCGAGTCCCATTATAATTCCTATTATAATTAGTATCAGAATTCGTGCCGGCTGGCAATGGTTGCTCTTGCTGATTCTGTGATGAAGTATTATCAATTATCGTGACAGTCTGCGTGCCTATAGGCATCACAGGTTGTGGTTGGGGAGAAGTGCACGCACTGAGTATGAATAACACAGAGAGAAGGGATACTATCGTTACAATTATCGCAATGCGACTATTCCGTCCACTTATCGTCGAGACTTTTGCAGATGTTGGAGGTTTGAAATTCATACGAGCCAGTGGCTCGATTTTCTCTTATATTGCTTATGGAAGACAATTCTTGAGTTTCATCAGCGTTGTTCCATTTGTTTCTCAAAATAGAATAGGTTTCAGTTAACAACAAACTGATCAGAATGAAACGCCACAAAAATAAAGGAAAAGAAATAGTAAAAAGGAGAATGAAAAATAAGAATTACTGCGCTTATTTCTTGTGCGCAGCGTGCGTCGCCTTCGCTTTCATTCGTCGTCGATAGACGATGACTGCGATGATGATCGCAATGACCCACAAGTACCAGTAGTCGATGAATACCGCACGGAACCATCCCTTGTGCGAAACTGAGATCGAAAGATCAGCTGTGTCGTGCAATGATTTGCCTTGTGCATCTTCATAGTCCATGATAAGTTCAAGACCATATGCGCCTTCAGTCGCATCTTTATCGACGTTAAAGACGACTTGCACAGGAACAGAAGCACCTGGTGCGAGCGAATCGACGAATCGCACGCTGCCGTCAGTCGTGAACGGGAACTGTGGGTCAACTTTTATCTTTATATTCTTCGCAACATCAGTACCTGTGTTCGTCACAGTGACTGTTGTCGTCTTTCCATTGTCATTCGCATAAAGCAGCTGACCATCGATGACTGCCGTGTATTGCGCTTTCTTCTGCGCTGACAAGATGAGAGGAAGATCCTTTGTCTGCATCTCACGATTCTCGTCGAGATACGAGACTCGCAACGTCATCGGATAATCTTGTGCAGGAGCATCCTTTGGAATCTCGACGGCGAACTGTGAAGTCAAGCTGCGTTTCGCGTCGATGACGCCTGCAGTCAGCGTTGCTGAACCTGCTTTCACTTCAAGAGGGCTTGAGCTCATTGCGCTTGAGCCAACACTGCTGTCTCCTGCAATGAGTGTCGCACTGACTGATTGTGCTTGGAACGTACCGTCGTTCTCGAGCTGGATGCTGACCATAGCTGTATCGCCAGGATATACATCCACGGGGTTTGTCGCAGCAATATGCGCATGAAGATCAGGCGTGCCGCTCACGAACAACGTCAACGTATCTGCCGTCGTGTATGGAGTATTGAGCGTATCCTCGTAATCAAGTGTGACAGGAACAAGATAGGAACCACCGACTGCCGTCGGATCGATACTCATAGGGATAAGAACCGTCTTTGTCTCGCCGGCGCAGATATCGACTGGCGTCGCACTGTTCGTCATGCGCGCATCGAGCGGCGGATTCGTGTCGATGCTGACGACTGTGCTCATCGCACAGACAACATCGACGTTCGTGACATTGATCGCAAGCGTGAAATCGCTGCCGACTTGTGCTGAGCCGTTCATCGCGCCAAGACCAGAGATAACGAGTCGTGGTCTCGCGAGCGCATCGACTGCAGTGAGTGCAAAGAGCATCACGAGCAGTGCGCAGGACACAAAAAAGATCTGTCGGTAGTAGTGCTTGTTTTTTTCTTGTCTGTTACGGTTCATAGTTTCCCTCGAGGAACTGTCATATTGATTGATCGGATTCCGATCGATTGGATAGTGAATGTGATATCTGGAATAATTGCACTTGCTATTTTATTTCTCATCATTCCACATCCCTCTTGAAGAACACAAGGATGCCGACGTACGTCAATGCAAGGAATATGAGCAAGATGCTCATCGGGTAGAGTATCGCGCCGATCGAAAGACCTTTGACCATTACGCTGCGCAGCGCATCGCCGGCATATGTGACGGGTAATATCTTTGCGATCGCTTGCATTATTGCCGGCATCGCTTGGACCGGGAAGAAGACGCCCGACAAAAACATTGTTGGCAGGCTGATGAGCATCGCCATCGCCATGAATTGCTGCTCTGTTCGCACAAGAGTCGAGAGTACCATGCCGATCGCCGTCGAGATACTGATATAGACTGCGAGGATGAGTGCGATGAGGAAAATACTGCCTTCAATCTTGAGGTTGAAGAGGATGATCGAGAGGATGATGAGCATCGACGCACGTATCATCTCAAAGATGACATAGAACAGCAGCGTACCAACGATGATTGTCGTGTTTGATGTCGGCGTGAGGAATACGCGAGTCAACGAGCCCTCACGTTTTTCGCCGGCGATCGCACGGCCCATTCCCATAACTGCACCTTGGAAAATCGTCATGACGATAAGGCTTGGAATCAAGAAGTCCGTGACTCGCTTCCCAGTGCCATATGCAGGTTTTTCTGAATATTGCAATGGTTGGAGAACGCTCGCAGCCTTTGATTGTGTGAAGACGGCGATCGTCGCAAGAGATTGTGAAACTTGGTTTGGATTGACATCTTCATTCTGCGCAGCGAGAGAATCGCGAGCATCGCTTGCGACGACATTTGCCGCTTGCGCAGTGCGTTTTGCTTGATCGATCAGTTTGGATGATTCGAAGAGAACAGACGCTTGCGCACGCTCGCGGTTCGCAGTCGTCGGCTCGAGGGCAAATCCTGTATCGTTGATGCTCGAATAATTTTGTCCGCGATAACTGACAGTTGTATTTCCTAGGATTGTGATTTGCGTTGGTGGTGCTGGCGACGAAACAAGTGCATTCGCTTCAGCATCGACAAGTTTCTGCGACGCAGAGAGCGTCGCTTGGATTGCGCTCGTCTGTGCAGCAAGTTGATCATATTGATTCGGGACGCCGGCAATATATGCAGAAAGCTGCTGCGCAGCGCCATTCGTCGTCTGCTGGTAGCCGACGAATCTTGCTATGCTTAATTGTTGCGAGATGCCGTTGATGATTTCTCCGAGCACTTGTCGCGTTGTTGCGGCGACAGAAGAATCAGATTCGTCGACAATGACAGTGATACTCTCTTGATTTCCGTTATTGATGTTATCTTGTAAGTTGGGAGGGATTTCGACAATGACGCGCACTACGCCGTCGTCCAGCAGTTTACGCGCCTCTCCTTCCGTGCTGACGACGTGATCGACAGAGAAATATTGGCTTCCTGATATTTGCATGATGATTGTCTGCGCGAGCGCAGAGTCATCGTAGGAGACGATTGCAGCCGTGATATGTTTCGGCGTATTTCCCGACGTGAAGCCGAGGACGAGTATCATGATGAGAGGGAATGCGAGGAGCGGGATGAGTCGCGTCTTGTCGCGAGTCATAACGATGAAATTCTTCTGGATGATCGCGCCGATCTTTCGCCAGTCGAGCATTTTCTCCACTCGCTGTGCTTCTTGCGCTTGCTGTTTCGTGAATGATGATTCTTGTTTTGCCATTTGGGTGAGTGTTATGTGGTTCGCTTTGTGTGAGTGTTCTCGTGTTGGTA
>CAZGJY010000018.1:0-11385 GCA_964525725.1 uncultured Methanosarcinales archaeon
GGTTGTATTTTTTGCCATCTTGTTTCCGTTATTTCGTGCCAATCATTAGTTGATATGGTATTATGATATGTTGTATCTGCATTTTTTTCTAACGGACAATATACATGATAGTCAGGCCGACGAGAATAAGGATGAGGGATATCCACCAACGATCGCTGGGATGCTCCGTTTTTGCATTGATGATGAGCCAGATGATCCCTGCAACGAGTGTTATGAACCCAATCCAGAAAAGAAGGCTGATGAAAAAATACAGAATTATGACAAGAACTATGATGATGCCGATGATGTCGTAGTCGCGCCTAGTGAGTGCCATTTGCAACCTTGTTCTCAGGCAGATTAATTAATGTTTCTGCAAATTAGTTTATGCAGACTACTGAAAAATGGTGAATTCCCAAAAAGCATTTAAAGTCAACGCAAACTAACGTGAAGTATATATGGGGGTTAGCCTTAAGCCGGATCCACGTGCCGTAGTTATCGCTTCATATCGTGATTCTCATCCAGCAGTCATCGCTCGACTTTCAACTGATCAACTCTCATCTTTTCGAGAGTTGGATCATTGCAACGAATATGTTGGTCCAGAACAGGATCATGTTCTTCTGCAAATTTTCCAGGATGAAGTCGTCAACAAAAATATCACCCCACTCCATCCAAGCCAGCTTGAATATGTCAGCGTTTCTCCATTCACTGTTGCGCGTGCTGTCCGCGAGAGAAGCACCCGACAAAAACTTCTCGAAGCAATGAATTGTTTACTGCCGAGATATTGGCCAACAAGTGCTGTCGCTGAAATTCCAAAAGTCGACCCTAACAGAGCTGGCGAGATTAAATGGGAAAAAGCTATCTTTGGATTAGATATTAAAATAGCACAACCAGATTTTTGCAAACCTACTGCCGAATTTAGTTACAAATCACGCCACGCACCAAATACAGCTGTCCTCAGCTATACATTACCCGTGCACAAAGTCGCTGGCTTTGAGGGTTTCATCACTGCAGATCAAACTGGAGAATACATAGTCCCAACAGCACAGCGATTGATTGAAGCTGTTGCACAGGCAGCAGCTAAAGCATCATATGTTCCTGATATACATAATTTGAAACGAACAAAAACTTATGTCCAAGAACTCAAAGCAGCAAATATGCTCGCTATCCGTCTTGGCACGGTTGATCGATTCGACGACAGATTAGCTGGAATCAGAATCGATGCATGGAAAAAAGCTGTTGCCGATTCATTCCCGTCGTTGCTCGATGGTCTAGAACATTATTATTCACACCAATATCATTGCCATCATGCTGAACCAGAAAACCTTCCCCGTGATTTCGACTATGACTATCACCCACGCCTATTTGCAAAAAACGCAGATTCGCAATTGCAATTCCTTGTTACACTTGCGAGCTCGCAATACAGAACAAATATACATCACTTTGGATTCAATCAGCAGCTCGGAAAAATTCTGGCTCTTGCAAGAGAAGAGAGAATAGCGCAACGCGGATTTGATACTCGAAGAATCGATGCGCGTGTAGAAGATGTTCAACAAAAAGTTGCACGCGGCGTGCATTTATTGCACAAATTGCGCAAACAAGCATCGCAAATGCGCGAAGAACATGGCGTTTTCATGTTTGAACAATCTGAGAAACTAGCGAACGATATGGCAAAAATCGGACTTCGTGACGACGAAATACGACATATCAACCAGGATTTTAGACCTATTCCTGCGACAGAATTTATTCGACCTCCGTTCTAAATTTATGCGTCATTGTTTATTAGTTGCGCTCCGTCAATTTCTTAAACTAGATTAGCAATTACTGTTGTTATGATCCAAGCAAAGAGTTACCATCACGTCACGGCAATCGCATCTTCGCCGCAGAAGAATTATGATTTCTATCACGGCATTCTTGGTCTTCGCCTCGTCAAACAGACTGTCAACTTTGACGATCCATCGTCGTATCATCTCTATTACGGGGATGACGTCGCAACGCCAGGAACACTTATCACTTTTTTCACATGGCCACATCTTCCGAAACGTACGCGCGGCGCTGCAGATATTGCTGCAGTCGGATTCGTTGTTCCGATTGAAAGCCTTGACTTTTGGAAAGAACGGTTGACGCACAAAAAAATCAAATTTGCAGAAATGATGCGTGGCGCATTTCCCGTGCTTGCGTTTGAAGACTTCGAAGGGATGGCGGTGGAACTCGCCGGCGTGAAAAAACCGCGCAATCTGCGCGCGACGCACCTTGAAATTCCTCCTGAACATGCGCTGTGTGGCATTGAGTATGTCGTTCTGTCTGTCGCAAACGTCGCACTTGTCGCAGAAGTGTTGGAGACACTCGGGTATTTGCACGTGAAAACGCATACCGAATTGCACGAGTTCGCGCAATCGCAGAATCGTGCTGATCGCGTTTTTGTGCAAGAAGATGGAACGGGTCACGACGCGATTCAAGGCATTGGCGCTGTGCACCACATCGCGTTTGGCGTCGTCGATGAAGCAGCCGAGATTGCATTGCGTGCGCGTGTGCATGACTTGGGATTGTTCCCGACGCCACAAATCGATCGGACATATTTCCATTCAGTCTATTTTCGAGAACATAACGGAATTCTCTTCGAAATTGCGACAGCGGGTCCTGGATTCGCTATCGACGAGAAGTTGGCTGAGCTCGGACAGAAATTATGTTTGCCGCCGCAATATGAAAAACAGCGCGCAGCGATCGTTGCGGCGCTCCCACCGTTCAAGTTATAAGACAACAAAACAACTCTTTTGCTGTAAATCACATGATACACATTTTCCGCGAATCGCCATCCAAAAAAAGCAAGCGCATACTCATCCTCTTTCACGGATCTGGTGGCGATGAGCATGATCTGCTTCCGTTGTGCGCCGATATCGATCCAGACGCAGCGATATTGAGTCTGCGAGGGAATGTCTCAGAGAACGGAATGCTCCGATTCTTCCGCCGGTTCTCGACGGGAAAATTCGACCAAGAGAATATCATTTCAGAGGCAGGCGGGATATATCGTTTTCTCTCCGATTTCATTGCGATGCATGACAGAGTCCCGTCGGACTTGCTGTTTGTCGGATTCTCGAACGGCGCGAACATGATTGTTGCACTGCTGTTCTTGTATCCGTCGCTTGTACGGCATGCACTCATTCTTCACGGACTCTTGCCGCTCGATGATGCACACATTCCTGCGCCGGCTGTCGATCTGAGCGGTTCGTCGTTGTTTGTTTCGCTCGGGCTTGGCGATCAGATGATTGCGCCTGCTGCGACGTTGTCTCTCATTTCTGTTCTACGCTCGCATGGCGCTGCTGTGACAATCTACAAAGACGATGCAGGACACACAGTGACTGAAGGCGAATTAGATGCTGCACGGAAGTTTTTAGAGCAGCATTATAGAAAGTTCATTGAATGAATCGATCATATCTCTCATTGATGAAAATCTTAATTGTTCGCCAATAGCGATTGACTTTTGCTCTTGGTAAGCAATTGAGCAATTATCTCAGGAATATAGTAACTATCCAGTGACGTAAAGTTTATATATCCACGATTGTTCCCACGCATATGACAACATCATCCTTGAACAAAATTCTAATCGCCGCAGCAACTCTAGGACTTGCGGGTGTCGTTGCAAATACTTGGAGTAAAGATACTGCTGCAAGAGAAGCAGAATTTGCTGCAATCATGAAGCCAGTCACAGGAGAAGTTATTTCAACAGAATACGTCAACGGTCAAGAGCTTTTGAAAAATCCTGAATATAATGGGCTCATAGCGCAATCTAATGAGACAGTCAAAGTGGGCGAGTCGAAGTATATCATTAATTTGAAAACAGATGAGGGAAAATATATCTCAGTGAGCGTCACAGATGAAAATAATGGGGCAAAAGAAGCGCTCAAAGGTTTAGTGCACATTGGCTCTAGAATAACTTTCCCGGCCGGAAATATCTTTGCCCGAGACTCTTTAGATACTATAACTTCGGATAATGTAAACATATTAGATTGGAACCAGACTTATTTCAAGCCTGATACGCAAATAGGGATGCGAAGAGCTGAGTTGATCCACGTCATCAACAATAAATAATTTATCTTATTGATGCTACAATCTGATTAACTTATGCACAAGCATTGAACCAGATACAGCGATATTATTGTGCGGCGAGTTTCAAACTATAAACATGACTAGTTTATTGAAGAATGCATCCTCTCACTATACCGAGCATTGCTGTCAGTGCTTGATCTTTCTGCGCTGTTGATGCAAGCCGATAGTCAGAGAGAGAGTATCGTTTGTCTTTGACGTCGAGCAATGCGACTGCAGGAATGCCGAATAGTCTGCTGCACGCTAAAAAAGAAGCGCTTTCATATTCACCTGAATCAAAGCTGTTCTCATCTAGTGCTGCAAGCGATTGAGCGTGCCACATCGTATTCATCAATTGTCGAGGATGCGTGAACTGTGGCGCAAAACCTGGTGTTATGCAGCAATAGACTTTGCTCGGCGCAATCTTGACTCCTTGTTTTTGTGCAACACCTTGCAGTTTCGTCAGAAGTGCGGGATCAGGAAGTGTGATGTTTTGGATATTGCGCGCTTCCGCGTTCGTATAGATACTTTGCTCAAAACTGTCTGGCGAAAAGGTATCAGTTGCATACGCAATGTCACCGACATTGAGAGCTGAATCGCGAAATGCAAAGACGCTGCCAATAAAGTATGCCTCAGGCTTTTGATCTTCTTTCAAATAGTTTGATGTGTACTCGATCATTGCTTGCCCAACAACTCCTCCCGAATATCCTGTGAATAAAACAGTCACCAAACCGTCGAGACCTGTGTAGACATTATCGTTGAAATTGCCGTGCCAGAATTTGCCTTTTGGGGATTTTTGGAGATTCAATTCCCGTGTGAACGCGGCAAGAACTTGACTAGTTGTTTTGGGGCTGATGATGAGTGGCACGAGGTTCGTAAATCGAGGACATATTATTAAATTTTGCGGGTTTAATTCACCGAATAATAAATTATCGCTCTTTGCCTGATCAAGAAATCATTTTTGTTTTGCAAATGCCTTGAAGATTGCACCATCATAAAGTATATTAAGGGTCAGGATAGGGTCAGATTACATCTTAATCACTTATTCACAGAATTTTATAATGGATGTATTACAATGAATGTAGTTAATCGTTGATTGCAATATCACAAAGGAGGACCATGGCTTTAGAGCGAGAGATTTCAATTGTAGAAGACAACAATGCAGAACTATTTCTGACGCAACATCTTTTTGAGCAGAATGGATATACAGTCTTTTCATATGCTAATGGATGCGATGCTGTTGCTGGTTTGCGAGGATGCATGACGCATGTCGTTCTCATCGATCTTGCATTGCCTGATATTTATGGCGTAGATGTCTATAAACGGACAAAGCACCTCTCTCACCAGCCTCTGTTTGTCAGTGGACTTCTCAGATACACAAATATGCAGAGTATGGCGGCATCGTGCGGGCTGAGCGCAGACAATTTCATGGCCAAGCCATTTGACAATACTGCGTTGCTTGCTCAGGTTGCAGCGTTGTATGCACGCGAAGAGCATATACGCGCAGAAAGAATCTCTGCAGAAAGCATCGCTTAATCATCATTAGTAACTGCGTTGTTTATCTTTCCCTCAAAATAATCTAACCTCGTTGTTATCTGGTTGAAGTCATAATTATTCTGACTGCGCGGATTCTACAACATGCATCAGTTTGATCAAGAGCAAATGGTGCAGAAGCATTGCAGACTACAATTTAAGCAAATCGCTCATTTTGTATAGTGTTTGTGGATGTGTGAAATCTAATTGCGTTCTATCTATGCACAAACACTCAGGATGTTTTTTCGCAACGTTTCTCATGCCATCTTGAATCCGAATGATTCGCTGCCAAATAAAAGTACTTAGTTCTGCGGCTCTGCCTCGACTATGTATGTTACTTTTTATGTGATCGTGCGCCGCGAGGAGTATGACTGTTTTATCCGCACGAAGATGCTTATTTTCTTGTATCCATGCGTGCAGTACAGCAGGCGAATGCAATCCCATTTCGGCATGAAGCCAAGCTTCCATGCTCAATACGTCGCCGTCAACAAAACAAGTCAAGCCAGATTTAGATGCGGCGTGTGCAGCTTGCAGATTCTTTTTATACCGATCAAGGAGCCAGACAAACCGTTGCGGCGTGTCTTGTTCACCGTTGAGCACTGCGAGGACTTCGTCGGTGAACACGCCCGCTTCTCCTTCGAAAAATGCAGGCATGCAATGCAGACATGCAAGTTGTTTGACAAGAAATGACTTGCCGACGCCCGGTGCTCCGATGATACTTATGACTGGCATTAGTTTAGTTCTCCCATATTAGTCTTGCATTCCAAGAACAAGTTGTTTCATTGCAACCGCAACTCCATCGTCGAGAACGGATAATGTTACGTAATCTGCTAATAATTTTACTTCAAGCTTTGCTTGTCCCATAGCGACGCTGTTGTCGACTTGACAAAACATCCCGACGTCAGCCATGCTATCGCCTATAGCCATGGTTTTTTCGAAGGGGATTTGTAAGTGCTTGCGATATCGACGTGCAGCTCGACCCTTTCCTGAACCTGCTGGAACCACTTGGAGCACTTTTGTGCCGTCTGGTGCTCCGTCGAAGTAAGGCTTGAATTCGTAGACATCAACGTCAGCGCCCAAGTTGAGCATTTGCTTGTATTCGCTGAGTTGCCGCTCATCCGACTTGAGAAATTCAAGCAGGTAAACTTGTTCATCGTCTTTGAGCTTTCGGTGTGGTGCATCAATAAGATGATGGCTTGAGGCACCTAAATACCAATCAAGAAATGGGTCGCGCCTCTCGTGATTGCTTTTAGGCAAAAGTGCAACAGCGCCATATTTTAGATGTGCGACGCCGTTTACCAAAACGTCATTATCATAGGCAGCGCGAACAATAGAGTCAACGGTCACAGGATTAATTGGCGCATCATAGAGTGGAATAGTACCTATAGTAGTACCTACAGTGTGTAGATAAGACAAATTACTATGATATCCTGAGATATGTAATCTTTGTGAACTGCGCACATGAGCATTCTCTAAGGCTTTAGCGATTGCATAAGGCGCTCGAGCGGACATTACAACAAAGTGATTTTTCGGATCTGTAAGATATCTATTAATTGCGCTGGCACTACTTTCACTGACGCAACCACGTCCAAGAGTATCATCTAAATCAGCGAAGACGAGTCTGATCTTTATCGGTTGCAGCCAGACTGTTCCAATCGGAATAGGCTCATTTGACGTATCCGCATAAACATGTGTTTTTATTGTTGTCATTACCCAAAGACATTCACTTCGACAATATATAGTAATCTATTACGAAATATACGAAAAGTATATATTTGAGCAAATGAACCAATTTGTTGAAAAACAATGAAACGCAAAATCATACGGCAAAAAAGCGCATACACAATCACGCTGCCCGTGAAATGGATCCGCGAATATAATCTTGAGAAAGCGCCTGACGTCGATGTAACTGAACAAAATAATGAATTAGTCATTACTGCACAAAAACGTGCAGTTGCATCAAAAGTGGATCTTCGATTAGAAAAGGGCATCCCTGACTATTATCGCACGATGATCGAAAATCAATATTTGCGCGGTACAGATGTGCTTGAAATTTCGTTCGCTGATGCCGGCGCGATTGTCACAATACAAGACGTTGTCTCTAATCTTATCGGATATGAGATTGTTGACCAGCGAAAGAATTGGTGTCGCGTAAGCCAGACTGCAATGCCTACAATGGATGAAGTTGCAACAATCGAACGTCGTTTCTTCAACGTCATTGCATATGGAAGAGACGTGCTTGCACAGGCACTCCATACTGAGACGTTTAATCAAATGGCAGTAATGGATAAATTTATCTCTGATTGTCGCCGATATAATTTATTCTGCCGGCGAGCGATCCACAAGGCAAGCGCAGTATCTCGTACTGACGAGGTCTTTTTAGATATGCTCAACGAACGACTCGTTATTGCAGCATACCATCATTATTATATATATTCGAAGATTATTGCGCTACAATCAAACAAAAGATCAGAAAAAGGGCAAAAAATAAGGAAATCAGTGCTAGCACTATTCACATTGTCTGCGAGCACATTTGATATGTTTATGACAATGTACAATAAACAAGATATGACACTTTTTTCTAAAATTAATGATGCGTGGCAACGTATCTATTTCCATGACGCACAGAAATTACTTGCTGGCTGTAACGAGAAAGAAGCAATTATTATTTCTCACGCAATGGCACACGCATTTGAAATATCTCTGGTCGCACAACCTAATACAGTTCTTGCAGGTAATCTTCTTACCGTTAAGAAAATATAATAAGTCGATTACGAGACAACCCGATCAAAAGATCGGATATAATCAATTCATATTCGCTTTGTTTCACTCTCCTTCGCGTGTGCCTCAACTCCGATGTTCTTTTATAAATTGTAGCGACGACGAATTATTTTAGATTTGACATTTCCTTTAGATATTGTTCACGTAGACTTTTAGCGATTTCAGAGTTCTGGAATACAGTGAATTTTATTTCACATTGCGTGTGCACAATTTTAGTCAATTCTCTTGAGCTTATTTCTTCGATCTTATCGTATTTCTCATAGAATTGTACCAATAACTTGACGATTTTTTTAGGATAATGAACCTGGATGACTGAGTCGCCAACAACATTTACATCCACCATTTCTTTGATTTCAGGTTTTTCCGTACCTACTTTGAATTTCAGCCCCAAGTCAGAGTATGATTTTTGCGCCCAGCGATTCAAAGGAGTCTTGCAAATCGATAGATTGTAGCAGTTAATCTTCTTTTTAATGAAACTTTCAAACAGACGCGTTTCTTGACCGAGATTAATGAATAACCACCAAGAATAGTGTACGTGACCGACAAATGATCTATGTTCGGAAGGTTGCAAATTACTTGCCAAATGAATGAGAATATCATTCCAGAAATTATCTAAGTCAAATAAATTTGCTAAAGTATAACTCGCATACTTATCTTTCGTGAAATCTGTGGAAAAGCTTGTTTTTTGTTTGCCCGTATCATAATTCATTAAAAGCTCATCAACCGTTGATTTTAGTTGCATCAGCCAAGTTTTGTTAATTCTATAAAGTCGTTCTTCTTTAATAAGCACTTGTTGCTCAACGAGCGCATTGATTGCTTTTGTTATTGCCTGATAGGTTAATCCAACATTATACTGACGTCGCGAAATGTTTACTATTTGAATAGCTGACAGAGGCTGTTGTTGGCGCAAAATACTAAATACAATATCCTTGCTCGCTTTGGTTTCTTCGCCAGCTTGAGGGATTGATAACTCTATCATAAAGGAATGCTGTATTGCTTTACTTTTAAACCTTTTGGTTGCTTTTTTTCTATACCAAATAATTAAGTAGAGCAATAGCTACCTCTAGTTAGTGATGAAACATGATAATAACTGACATAACGAAGCTAACCAGAGAACAAATATATGCTGGAGCACAGAGAGAGTTTCACAGTCTCGATAAGATGCGTGTCGACGAATTATACAAGCGAATAAAACCCGTGATGCGATTTGAATTAGTTGTATCCTCTACACGAAGACGATTTATCGAATCGTCCGAAGGCGATCTTTGTTATCTCAAGGATGTAGATCCAATTAGTAAGGCGTTCAATATCGACCCTGAACCTATTGGGCTAGCCAAGGGCTTGTCGCCATTAGTTCAGATTCTCACTTACCATACACATGGAGGGTTTGTTTTTAAGGCGTCAGCTGCCGAAGTTTTTTTACAGATCCCCGATCAATATATAGATGCTACGGTTGCCTTTGAATCGACTTATCTAGATGATCCATATCCATATGCCGCAGCGATTACTACATTATACCAAAAATCAGCCCCAGAAATGCATGAAAAGAAATGTGAGTCATTGACAGAACTATTAATAGCAAAATGACTTAGAAGGCAACATGATAACGTGACCTGATTGCACTGCAACCTTGGCTGTGTTCTAAATACGTTTTTCTTGTGTTCTGACCTGAGAATCCTATAGTCCGGGTACGATGTAACGGAAAAAGGTATGAAGCAATGGCCGCCGCCGAGACAAGACCCCCCTTACCCACACATCTAATTGATATCACAGTTGTTAGGTTGTTTTAAATAATTTGCCGACCGAAAAGTATATATACTTAGGTTAATACGTGTTAGTTATGGTTAATACGTATAAACTTGGGTATACACAATTGCAAATAGAGATTTTTCGCCTATTGTGCAGAAAGTCTGGAGAAAAACTAAACCAACGTCAAATCGCTGCATTTTTAGACGTAAGCCCTGCTGCGGTCTCAAAAGCTATCCCCCTTCTTATCAAACAAGATTTGATTAACTTTGTTAGAAGCGAAAATATGAATTTAACGCAAATTCGTTTTAATAACTCAAATACTAAAGCAGTCCAGCTTAAAAGAATAGAAAACTTAAGATATATCTATGAAAGTAATTTTGTTGAATTTTTTGAAAGAACTTGGCCTGGTTGTACGATTGTACTTTTTGGAAGCTATTCCAGAGGAGAAGACTCAGTCAGATCAGACATCGATGTCGCAATTGTAGGAGTTAAATTGGATAATAGAAAAAGAACTTTTGTAACTCCTGATCCAAAGAAAGAAGAACTTAATTCAGAAAAAGCTGAAAAATTTAATTTAGAACGATTTCCAGAAAGAAAAATTCGCATGAACCTTATTGACGATTTGAGAAAGATTAAAAAAGAACTTAGAGAGAATATATGTAATGGTATCGTGTTATCGGGCGGAATTGAATTATGAGAACATTTGAAGAGTTTATTGAGGACGGGCTCGTGAACAAACGAGCACCAGATTTATCTCGATCTCGCTCACTTAAACTAGGAGCTGAAGAATCATATAAAATAATGCGAGAGTATCTTAATAAGATTCCTCTCTCAGACACAAATGCAAATCACGTCATAAAAAACGTTTATGATATTATTATGGAATTAGTGCGCTCCAAAATGCTTCAAGCTGGCTATAATACAACAGGCAAAGGCGCACATGAAGCGGAAGTTTCCTTTCTTGCCACTATTGGTTTCGATGACACAGATGTCGCGTTTGCGGATAAATTACGTTATTATCGAAATGGAATTACATATTACGGCGAAAATTTTGATGCACAATATGCAACCAAAGTAATTAAATTCTTGGAAAAAGTAAGAAAAAAACTAATTTGAGTGCATATCACTCTATTTTTGATATAATTATTATCAAAAGTCAATTTTCAAATTATACCGACGATAAAGTGTCACGAAACGGCGGTCTGAATTTCACTCAAAATTTCAAGTCACTAAAGAATTGTGACGCTATTTTCTAAAAATCAG
>CAZGJY010000019.1:0-10946 GCA_964525725.1 uncultured Methanosarcinales archaeon
GACGAGAACTTTCTTATATACTTTTCTTCAGAAGTGTCAGGGTTTCATATTAGCCGCAACGTCTGAATCTTTGTCTGCAATTATTTCTTCTTCATCGACAATTGCAACGCTTCTATGAACGCATCAGCACGTCGCTTCGCGCCAGTATCATTACCATACAACGAATCAGCTGCGAGTGCAATAAATATCTCCCGTTGCAGATATTCAGGTTCAGTCTTTGCGATTATCTGCGCTAGTGCCATCGCATGCGCAGCAAGCTTCTCTCGAAAGAACATAAAACCATGCGCTCTCACCCATCCTTCGACAAAGAATCCGATGCAAAAGCCAGTCGCATACGGCGCAGCGACAATGCCGCGCAACGCATCTTTCTCTAATTCATCCAGCGTAGCGCTCCATCGGGACCCATCTTCATGTGGTTTGAATTCATTGATGAGAGTGCTCGTGACATTAGGGATCACTCGCGTCGCCAACACTCCGCCGCCCATACATCCATCGAGGAACTGCTCCCTGTGATGAAATGGCAGCCATTTTACGAGCGCTGAGAAATAATTCCGATATACATCAATATCGAATTCAGTCTGAGTAGTAAATACCATGATACTTGTAATTCACTAAGAATGAGAATAAAAATTAGTCGATTGCATCAAGGCAGAAACAGATAGAGTGATTAAAGCGACTTCAGTTAATTTAGCCGAAGTAATTCGCCTGGCTCTTCTCCATCTCTTTGCTGCGCGCCATCCTGAATTGGTCTTGGATCTGCGAGTACATCTTCTCGATCTCAGCAGAGACGGATGGACGGACAATCTTGAGGGCAGCGTCAAAGTCTGCTTTCGTGACTTTTTTCACAGCCATATCTTTGCGCAGCGCGCCGATCGCGGCTTCGCGACAGACTGATTCGATATCCGCGCCGACATAACCTTGCGTCTTTTTTGCAAGCTCTGCAATGTTGATATCGCTCTCGAGCGGGATTTTCTTCGTGTGGAGCTCAAATATCTTCTTTCGAGTTTCCTCATCTGGAACATTCACGAGAAGAATTCGATCGAATCTGCCTGGTCGCAACAAAGCCGAGTCGATGATATCCGGTCGGTTTGTCGCCGCGATGACGACGACTTGGTTGAACGACTCGACGCCATCCATTTCCGTGAGGATTGTCTCGACTGCCGTCATACCTTGCGAATATTTGCCGTCGGCCGCCTGTCTGCTTGGTGCGATCGAGTCGATCTCGTCGATGAATATGATCGCCGGCGCGACAGTGCGTGCCTTCGCAAATAATTTCTTGACAAGCATCGGCGTCTCATTCACCCATTTGCTGAGAAGCTCAGGACCTTTGACGGAGATGAAATTTGCTTTGCTCTCTTTTGCAACAGCTTTCGCGAGCATCGTTTTTCCTGTGCCGGGTGGTCCGTAAAGAAGGATACCTTTCGGCGGTCGCACGCCCATGCGTGTGAATGCTTCGGGCATCTTGAGTGGCCACTCGACCGCTTCGATGAGATTCTGCTTGACGTCTTTGAGTCCGCCAACATCATCCCAATGGACATTCGGTACTTCGATGAGGACTTCTCGCAATGCGCTTGGTCGGACAACTTTGAGCGCTTCTTCGAAATCTTCTTTTCGCAATTTGAGTTTGTCGAGGATATCTTGCGGTATCGCTTCTTCTTTGTCAAGCGCAATGTCAGGTAAAACTTTTCGAAGGACGACCATCGCCGTCTCTTTTGAAAGTGCCGACAAGTCTGCACCGACGAAACCATGTGTATTCGATGCAATCTCCTCGAGATCAGCATCCATGCCAGCTTGCTGCACTTTGACGAGGATAGAGAGATCTTTATCGAGAGCGAAGAGCTGCGAGAACTGCGCATGCAATTCTGTCGCTTTCTTCACGATGTCAAGTATTTTTTTCGCAGGATCTTTTGAGTTGAATACGTGTTGATCGCGGTCAAGCGTATTGAGAGCTTTGCACAACTCGTCGAAATCAAAGCGATTCTGCTCGAAAACCGTCAGCAGCGATTCTGCGGATTTGAGCTGCGCTTGTTCTGCTGGCGTGTCTGCCTTGCCCATATCTTTGATGCGCTTCTTGAGTTCATTCTCGAACACGAGTTTGAACGTCTTCGGATAGAATGTGCCCATGAGCGGCATGCCGCGAGTATGGATTTTCAATATGTTGAGGCGGCCTTCTTTCGACGGTGGAGAGATTTCAAGCTCACGATCGAATCGTCCCGGTCGTCGCAGCGCCGGATCGAGTGCATTCGGCATATTAGTCGCCGCGATGACAACGACTTTTCCGCGCGATTTCAAGCCATCCATGATTGTAAGAAGTTGCGCAACAACACGTCGCTCGACTTCGCCTTTCGCTTCTTCGCGGCTCGTCGCGATCGCATCAATCTCGTCGATAAAGATGATCGACGGCGCATTCTTTTCAGCGTCTTCGAATTTCTTTCGAAGGTTAGCCTCAGACTCGCCGTAGAATTTGGACATGATCTCTGGTCCATTGATAAGGATGAAATTTGAGTTCGTCTCGTTCGCGACGGCTTTGGCGAGGAGTGTTTTACCAGTTCCCGGCGGACCGTGCAGCAAAATTCCTTTCGGCGGCTCGATACCAAGCTGCGCGAAAATCTCAGGATGTTTGAGTGGCAATTCGACAAGCTCACGGATCTTCGTGACTTCTTCCGTCAAGCCGCCGACATCTTCATACGTGACTTCAAGGACTGGCTCGTCTTTGAGTTCCACAGCTTCGGGATTGTAATTGATCTCCGTGTCTGGTCCGATGACGACCGGCATTTTTGCCGGCGTGACATCTACGACGAGGAATTTGAGGTCAGAGAGCCCGAAGCCGCCGATCGACTCATCCATCATCGACAAGAAATCGCCGCCCATCGGTGCGAATGGATTACCATTCGCGATTCCCGTGCGTCGTCGGCGTGGACCGCCGAGCGTCACAATATCGCCTTTGATGACTGGTTTGCCGAGCAGACCTTGCTTGAACATCGTCGGCGGAGCGCGGATCATGATGCCTTTCTGGCTCGGCGCGATCGATACTTTCACCGCAGGTTTGACTATGACTTTTTTGAGTTTGACGTATTCGCCGATCGATGCTTTCGCGTTTCGTCGCGTGATACCATCCATTCGGATGATGTTAAGACCAATGTCGCCAGGATATGCGCGATCAATGATTGCGACTGTCGATCGTTGTCCTTCAACTTGGACGATGTCGCCAGGTTTTATGCCAAGTTGATGGATGAAATTAGAATCAAGACGGACAATCCCCTTGTTGACATCATCTTGGATTGCTTCTGCAACTTTTAATTTGATTTCACTATCGACCATTTCAAAAACCCTCTATTGATTTGCATTGATCTATACTCTTTTTCTCTTTTTTTGTATAAATTCGCAATAAGTCCTATGTTAATAAATATTGTGTAGACTTCCTAAATGTGGTCTTGTCGCCTAATTTTGGTTCGCGTACAAGTGTTAATTACAATAGTTAATTATAATGATAGAATTTGTTGTGTTGTTCGCTGGAAAAAAGAAATTCAAATTCCAACTCGAGATTAAAAAGAACGAAGAAAAAGAGCAAAAAATTATCTCTTCCCTTTACCCGACTGTGAAATCTTAGTCACAGAAGGCTCAGTGACGCTCTCCGCTTTATTCTCATCGAGTTTTATCTTCGGGAGAGGGATCGGGCTTGGCAGATTCAATTCTTTCGCCAAAATGATGCCTTGGATCTGGCATCGAGCCAAGATTGTCTGCATGATGTAGCCGAGCATCTCTTTCTTGAGCACCTTTTTCTCTTTCCAAGAAGCGACAGTGTCTTTCTGCTCTTGCTCGCTCACGAGTTCAAGAACCTGACCTTCAAGCAATATATTGCCGATCTCAGGGTTATACTTGAGTTCAAACTTGAAAGAGATCGCAAGCGCATTGTTTGCGCCGGGAGTCATTGCAAGATGATATTGCTCGACATTCACGATGCTGATATTATTAGAGACAGTGATCTGTCCGTTCGCGTTCGTCTTTCTCTCGACGAGCATTCGTGTGAAATTGAATCCGATTGTTGCCATTGTGATTCTCCGATTGTTTGTTGGAATGGATGGATACTGCATGATATGCTGCATCGGCACAAAAAAATGTAAAAAATATTCAACTACTCTTTCTTTTCAGCGGCAGGCGCTGCTGCTGCTTCGTCGAAGAGCGGCTTCTTGCCAGATTTTGTGATTTTCAAGTTGACTTGCGCAGTATTCGCGCCGATGATACCGCCTGCGACTGTCTTTCTGATTCGTCGACCTGGTTCGTTCGTTCGGACACCAATGCCGCCGACAAGCAACAATTTCTTTCGATTCGCAGAGACAACGTCTCGTCGCATCGGGAAACCTGCATTATCAGAACCGCCAGTGATCAAGAATTCGTAACCAGCCATATCGACGACTTCGCCTTTGACTGTGTCTCCTATCTTGAGACCCATGAATGACTTTGAATTTGCTTCTTCAATCTCAATCTGTTTTGTCTTTCCCGAAGGATCGCCAAGGACTAATTTCAGTTTTACCATTGTTTGTTCACCATTGCCATAACGCTACTGGTTATCAGCACAGCTGACTGTTGGAAACAAAGGTCGTCTTATAAAGCTTACGCAACAGCAGACAACAATCTCGACGAGAGTATGAGATAAATATAATCAGTATGGGCTATCTGGGCACAGAACAAAATACGAGTCGAATCAGAAAAATTACGCAGCAACTCTTGGCGCATCGGTGGCATCGCTAATCTCGTCTTTTTTTTCAGGCACCAATCGTATCGGCGCTCGATACTCTGCTGGAAACACTCTTGCGAAGTCTGGACAGAGATGCATGGTTGACCGTTGTCTATTGTACTCGACGCGGAACGCTTCATCACGCGTTGCGACGTTTCGTATTTTCCCTTCGAAATCAGAAAGTGCTTGCCGTGCATACGGATCCATAAGCCCTCGAAGCGCCGGATGCACCATTGATGAATTTGATTCTTGCGTCGCATGAGTATAGAGCAAGCTTGCTGCCTGGATAACATCAGTCGCATCATACTGCGGCGGAATCACTCGTGTAAGATAAGAACTGAACAAATGAGATGCGGCACAAATGCTTGATTGAGCGAGAAGTTCTTGCTTAAGTATGCTGTCGAGCATCATTAAGAAACTATATAGCTCGTCTTGGGATTTATAACAATATAGCTAGTCGAGAATGAATGAACTTTACTCTATTTTGGCAAAGCAAACATCATCGCAGCCGAGAGTACTATACCCATCGTATATCTGATTCCAGCATCGATAGACAATGTATGCATGTTTTGTGAGTCGTGTGTGGGCAAGATTGGGGAACCTACGGTCTTATTGAGAACATCAAGCACCGGCTCAAAACCAATAATGTATCTTTCTTGTGAATCTTCAAAAAGAGATTGAGCGACGGGTAGCTTTGAAATATTATATCGTTCGTGGTCGATTGCCGTTGTTTTCACCCAACTCGATCTCACCGAATTATGGTCATTTTTCTCGACGCGGGATTCAACATTCCAATCGTCGAATCTGCCATTGACCCAACGCAGCGAAAAGTGCAATTCTTCTGCGATGGCTGTGCCAGGAACATGTTCAGGTCTGATGTGTCGAGCAGCAAAGACGCCGATGTGCAATCGATCTATTTTTGATGCGTCCAGAATTTTGCCGCCGTTGTTTGGCCCATAAGAAACTCGTGCGCTTACTTGATACATTGGCAGAGTAGAATTGATATCTCCTCTTGGTCGTTTGCCTATCGACTCATAAAAAACAAGACCGAGGTTATCGCCGTGACCTGAGGAATCAAAGTAAGCAAGAGGACTTTTTGCCGCACGAGCACCAAGTTGCTGTCGAGCAGCATTGAGTGCTGACTGGACAACTTCAGGAACAGGCAGCTCGACATTTCCAATAGAATAACCCATTACATGTCTTTCTCCTTCGAAAATCCACATGTCAGGGCTGTCCCCACCCATCAATTCTGCAACAAGATCAAATTTCATATTCCCTCAAGCTCTTTTTGAGTTTTGAAAATCAAGAAAATGAAAAAATAAATTTACAAAGCAACTCAACTTGTTTCTTTTATTGCACGAACAAGTTCGAATCGTCGACAAACACTGGCGCGCGATAGACTTTATTCACAGTCACAGTGATTGTCTGTGCTGTGCTCAATTTGCCGTCGCTCGCAGTCAATGTGACTGAGTGATTGCCTGCATCACCGAATGCGACATATCGGCTTGAAGAATTCATCCAACCGCTGTACACAAGAGTGACGCTATCGCCGTTCGGATCCGAAACTTTCGGCGAGAGGACAAGTGTCGTATTCTCATCGACGCTCACGTTCGTGAAATTCGAGATTGTCGGTGGCAGATTTTTCTGCGTGACAGTTATCTGGAATGGCTGTGATGTTGTCAAATTTCCATCGGTGACTGAGACTGTGACATCGTATTTGCCGGCATCGCCGATTTGTGTCGTCCATGTACCGTCAGACGAAAGTGGCTTCGTGTATGAAACCATGAGCGCCTGTCCTTTGTCTGGATCATAGAACACAGGTTTTGCCGTGACTGTCTGTCCTTCTTCGACGCTGACTGGTGCGAGCGGATCGAGGACTGGTGCTCGGTTGACATTGATGACTGTGACAGTGATTGTCTTGTTCACAGTGTGCAGACCATCAGTCGCCCAAAGAGTGACTGCGTGCGTTCCTGCATCATCGTACGTTGTTGTATACGTATCATTCGTCATCCAACCAGTGTACGAGAGATTGATTGGATCATGCTCGTAATCAGAGACGATTGGTGTCAACGTGATTGTTTGACCTTCGTTGACTGTGACATCGGAGAATGATGTTATGACTGGCGGTCGATTGACTGCAGTGACTTCGATGCCGATCGTTCGGATCGTCTTTAATCTGCCATCGTCTGCAGCGATAGTGATCGGATAGACGCCAGCGTCGCCGATCTGCGTCTGCCATCTGCCATTCGCATCGAGTGGTTTACTGTATGTATAAGTGATCGGAGAACCGTCAGGTGACGTTGCAATATCTTGTCGCATCTGGATAAGATCGCCTTCTTTGAACGTCGCGACAATATGCACATTGCTTGGCAACGTCATATTCTGAGGAGAAGTTACAGTTTGTGTCTGCGTATTGTGTGGATTTGCATTTGATGCATTTCCATTTCCTGCAGACATATTATTGGAATAATTGTTTGACTGCGTGTTTGTCGAAGAGCCAGAATTATCTCTAGGTACGAGCCAGACATACAGACCGACCGCGACAAGCAAGATGATGAGAATTGTGATAACGACTGGAAGAACTGAATTATTTTTTTTCTGTTTGTATGCCATTGCAATAACCCCTTGCAATCCGGAATCGGATTGTTACCCTCTTTTCTTTTCTCGGTGTTTACTACTATTGTAAAATGGTAACTAATTTATAAACATTATTGTATTGCTGACGTAACATGAACGCTCGCACATCGCAACAATCTCGCGTACAATCACGCGTATCTCTTGATATGCTTGCTGCGAGCGATTTTCCAGTCGAGATAAAAACAAATTTTACTGAACCTCGCTACGAAGTGCATCATCAATATAGTCGTTCTCTGAGAATGTCTGACCGTGCAAGAGACGATGATCTTCTCATTGAATTATTGGATAAATGCGACTCGTTGGTGATTGATCCAAAACATGCAGGACATTCGAGCATTGGTTGGCTAGAATCTGCAGTTGGCGCTTCATTTTCCGCAAGCTTTGCTGAAGCGCTCAGAAACGCAGTGCATCACGGTCCAGTGCCGTTCAATATTGTCATGACGTTGGTTATTTGCGAGAAATACAACGCTTTGGCGCTCAACGATGGTGGAAGTTTTTACAAATCTCAAAGCACCAAGAAAAGATTTGAACAATTCAGGGATGAAGCAAAGAAACGCAATCGGAGTACTAGTACGATGGAAAGTCCCATTCCCTCTACGGCCGGAGACGATTTCTCTCCATTTGGCAGCAGTCGTGGTCTTGGAATACCGAACATGGCGAGTGCGGATCAAGTAATCATTGACAATGTGAGCGGCACAATTTATCTTGGCATGAAATTGGATGACTAATCTCTGTGTCGCTTTCTTAAAGCTTAGTCTGTGGCTTCATTTTCATGCAATAATCAAGAAAACTCCGCAGCAATGCTGCGGCATGTCCATCCGCGACAAAAACTTCAGGATGGAATTGGACACCATAGATCATTCTCTGCGGATGTTTCACCGCTTCGATGCCATCTTTCGATCGTGCGAGCGGCAGCAAAAACTTGTTCTGCGCGACAATCCATCGATGCGATTCGTAGACTGTGAATGCTCTTGGGAATGTTCCAAATAAGGCGTCACCACTCGCCGCGTCCAATAATTCTATTGGCAAAGTTCCAGACTCTCGCGCATTGAGCCGTACTAATTCTTCGTCGAACGCGAAATTGATCAGCTCAAAGCCTAAACAGATTCCGAGCATCGGCTTTGTCCACGTCTCGATGAGCGCAAATTCGGCGGCGTATTCTTTTTCATGATTCTTCACAGACAGCGACGAACCGCCAGACAAGATGATTGCATCGTATTGGGACAGATCAGTAGACGATAAGAGTTCAAAATCTATAAGATGGCTTGTACCTAGCTGCAGCAAAAGCTCTTTGATGTGTGCTGAATGATTATTCACGACTAAGAGTCTCATCGAATGCTATGCCTGGACATATCTTGTTGATTATCAACAAGCTATGATTTTAATTAGTTTGGACTGACTAGTTTGAGAGCTGATATGACTGCATATTATTTACAATGCGGCGCCGGAGAGAGCCATCGAGCAGCCATAGAATCCGATGAAGAGCAGGAGAAATATTGTGAGTACGCAGCCTGCGGAGATTGAACCTTTTCCTTTAGACGAAGCAATGACTGCGCCAATGATGTTTGCGACAATACCCAAACCCGAGAGCAAAAGCAGGGCACCGCCAAAACTATTACTATTAAGTCCACCTTGACTCAACGCAATAAGTGCTGCCAAACCAAACACGAGTACAACAGTTGCAACGGGAGGAATGAAAAAATGATACCATGGTGATGGTTTAAATTCTTTTTTTGATTTGGAAGGAGTAGAGTTTGCAAAATCTGCAATCGTGACTTTTTTACACGAAAATGCGTAGATAATGATTGCAACTGATAAGACTGGCTGGATAAAATTTGCGATTGAATACAGACCGCTAAACGCGAATAATAGAGATATGATCCATGCGACAAAATAACTTCCTCCTCGCAAAAATGAGATTGAAGCGATTTCGGGATTGCTTTGTTGGAATATCAAGAATAATATGAGGTAAATGAACGGAACAAGATTTACTGATAGTAATGCCGTGGACAAAACGGAATAACCACCATTACTTGAAAAAGAACCAGACAGAAACTCAACGATACTGACGACGAGACTGAGTGCGCTGAGCGTAATAGCCCAGATTGCAGCTCGCTTTGTCAGCGCAAAATACCGTTTCATTCCAGTCAAATCAACCATAGTCAATCCTCAATACCAAAGCCTCTCAATCAGTTATTAAATATTGTGTCTAAACAGCACGTGCAAACAACAAAGCCACACAAACATTATTGCGCCGCGCCGATGACTCGTCCTTGCTGCGATGATTCAGATGAAATCTTTTTCTCTGCTTGCAATTTTTTGAGATATTCCTCTTTATTGTCGCGGTAGAAAATATTCATCGTCTCGAATGGAATGAGCCTTCCGTCTTTATGGACGATATGCACGCATGATTTCTTTACAGCGCGCACATCAAAGTCATGCGCATCCATGAAATGCATGATGATGATGCGGAAAAGATTCTTGTACGTCAGGTCAGGAGCTTTGATCGTCGGCAAGCAGCAGAGCAGTGTGTGCAGAGGTCCTGCGGCATCATCGACAGAGAGTGCCGTGCTGAAAATCTTGAGCGCATGCTGCTTGAGCGATCCATCATATTCGTATGTGATTGTATTTCTCGACGAATTGAGGAGCAGCTGTGGATCGACATACCGTGTCAGCGGATATACGCCGCGAGCGAGCTTGAGCGCATAACCCATCGCGAGCGCATCAGGATTGCAAGGAACTGGGATGATATCGGCTGCAGTGAATATCTTTGTCTGGTCGAGGATTTTCTGTCGCACTTCAGTCAAAGTTATACGATCCGTCGCAGGGTTGAAATTTTTGTTGCGTCCAGCGACTTGCGTCGGCTGCAGCGTCACTCCGCGCACGCATGGCTGTTTTGTCGCCCATTCTATGATTGTGCCGATCTCATCGTCGTTGACGCCTTTCTGCAGCGTGACGACGAGCGTCGTCGCAAGATTGAGCTTGTTGAGTTTGTCGATAGCTTTCTGTCTGATCTTAGTCAAATCAACGCCGCGGATCTGTTTGAGCGCAGACGCTTTGAATGAATCGAATTGCAGATAGATTTCAAATGCCGGAGCATACGTTGCAAGCTTCTCAGCAAATCCTTCTTCTTGCGCGATACGCAGGCCATTCGTATTGAGCATTATATGTTTGATCGGTTTTTTCTTCGCGATATCGAGGACAGCAAAGAAATCAGGATGTATCGTCGGCTCGCCACCACTGATCTGCACGACATCAGGCTCGCCTTCGTTCGCAACAATCGCATCGAACATTTTCTCGATCTCGGCAAGCGTGCGATGCCGACCATATGTCGGCGATGACATCGCATAGCACGTTGGACATTCAAGGTTGCATCGATCAGTGATCTCGACGATTGACAGACAAGAATGCTGCTCGTGGTCTGTGCACAGACCGCAATCGTACGGGCAGCCATATTTCACGGGCATATTGAATTTCAGCGGCATCTCGCTGCGCTTCACATAATTGCGGATATTCTTGTAATACTCGACATCAGTCGCAATCAAAACTTTGCGATGGCCATGCTCGTCGC
>CAZGJY010000020.1:0-10626 GCA_964525725.1 uncultured Methanosarcinales archaeon
GTCGATTGTTCTTGAGCTCAACAATGACACGCTTGTTGCGAGCCAGATTGAGTGCGTCGAGTGGTCGTGTTTCCATGTGTTTAATTCCGGCAAATGCCTGTGTTTTTCTGAAACAGGGGTCGATTTATAAAGATTATGCTTAGAGCAGCTTGATGTCGCGAATGCCGTGCTTTTATCACTACGTAGTGACGCTGCCTTAGAAAAGCATATAAGCAACCTCATGATTATTTTATTTCCCCATGAATCGTTTAGATGTATCGGCATCAGATGCAGTGTTTGATAATATTATATCATACTATACAAACACTGAGCTGCTCCCTGCAGAAATGAACCAAGCAGTTCGCCGCACTCTTGCACCTTTGACGACTCGTATCGATTCAGCAAATGCACTCCTCCACAAAGCTGCAGAATACAAACTGCTCATACCTGTCGCAACAACAATGAACCTTGCAATGAGGAACAGAGAGTATGCAATCGATTTTTTCCATGAAACCGATTCGTTGATGACTGCATATGGCGCAATGAATAATGCTAGTCATTCTCATCTTCCTCACGTCATAGGAACAGTCTTCACTAACTTTTTTGCGAATTTCGCTCATTTCTCGACGCTTGCACATGCATTCGACAGTTCTGCTGTTCCAAATGCACTTGCAAAGTACCACGACAATACCGAGGATTACCGCTCACTCACCATGCATCTGCAAAGTGCAGCGACGCATCGCACAGCAAGCCCGCTCAAAGCAGCAGCAAGTGCGTTGACACGAAACATTGTCCTTGAGATGCGTGCAGACAATGCCGCCCACCCTAATTATAGAACAGTGAGCGATGTAATTATCGGTGTGGCTGCCGTCTCCCGAGACGAAACGACAACTGTTTGCGGCGCAGATATTGCATGGCGACATGCAGACAATCCAGATATGCCGCCGGCTTTCGAGAAAATGACGCGCGCTGCTATGAAAAAGAAAGAGCCTTCCCTCTATCTCGGACCAGCTCTGATCGCATATGATCTCGCACATCCGACGCCACGACCGCAACGACCGACACCAGTTCCATTGCGTTCTGCCGCATAATAATAGTTCAAGAGTTTGCATCTAAATTCAACGTTGCAATGCAATTGCGGCAACTCTCTGCGAAATATTTCGCAGACTTCTCGTCGCCATGCCTACATGAATCGGCACGGCTCCTAATTCCGCGCCAAGGCAATTGCATTGCTCCCATCAATCTATGCGTATAGTCTCGTATAAGAAAAGATTTATAAACCGCCCTTTTTTCTTCAATTCTATGGCAATCGAACGATCACGAAGCACGAGAAAAGCGACAGGCGGCAGATATATTCCGTACCGAAAATCGCGACAATTCTCACGCGTCTCAGAACCAACGCTCACAAAGATGGGCGACTACAAAGCATCCGAACACCGAACAGCCGGCGGCGGACACAAAGTCAAACTTCTCTCAATCAACAAGATTAATGTCGCGGATCCGAAATCGAAGACAGTAAAGCTTGCGACAATCAAAACAGTAAAGAAGAATGAAGCAAACATCAACTTCATCATCCGAAACATCATGAACAAAGGCGCAGTCGTCGAAACGGATCTTGGCATGGTCAAGATTACATCACGACCAGGTCAGAATGGTTCGATGTCAGGCGTTTTGATCAAGTAAATAATTTTTAGATTTCATTTCTCAAAAAAGCGGGTGAAGAGAGCAACAATGCCAACACCAGCACATATTTTCGTCATCCATCCTAGTTATTGCATCGATTCTCAAGATAGATTTCCACGGATTCTTACAGATATTTTCGAAGCAGAATTACCTCATAAGACAATTGCGACGCAACTTCCACCAACGCCGCCGCGATCGCTTGGCGCTGCTCTCAATCCCGCATATGAATTTTTGTGCAGAGTGGGCCGGCAATCTCATCAACTTAGACTACAAGCCAATGTTCTGCCTCGAGGATCAAGAATTGTGGGACAAAACAGTAGCACTTGGAATCGTTCGCAGAATTGTGAGTGGCAGCATAGACAATGATGGATTATACCTCATGACCGCACTTGCAGAAGTAGACGGTGATTTTGTCGCTGCACACAAAAAAATCGCGTCTCCCGTCCCAGAGTTGGTGGCGCATCGTAAATGGAGAGAAATTGTCGGCGTTGTGCATAGCAGTCGAAAGAATTTCACTTCTGAAATAGGAATCGATTCACAATTGAAAAAATATACGGAGCAGCGTTGGGAACATATTGATGCCAGTCTCTCAAACATGTGCGTGGATGCATTGCTTGTGACGCCAGAGTTTGTCAATCGCCTTGTGACGCGATGTACGGGTGCGAATGTCAGGATATACAAATAATTTCCAAGACGATCCAGCAAAATTCTGCTTCTTACTAAAAGAGCGAAAAACTACATATTCACACTTTCCAACAATCATATAAATAGCATATCTCACCTGAGAAATCATGAAGAAAAAATCTTCACTCTCGGCACAAAAAAGTCTTGCGCGCAAAAATCATATCGCCCAACTCACGCCCGCAGTCCAGCAATCATTCTGGTTCAGACTGTGGATCGGCATTCTTATCGGCAGCAAAATCGGATTTGCAATGCTCGCAGTCAGCGCGTTGACGAATCCTAATCCTGCAATCCGCGCGATACTGCCGCTCTATCAAGGCGTCTTTTTCATCATTCTTGCACTCATCTATATCTTCTTCATGACCCGCCTGCTACAATTCAAGCGCTATGGATTGTATGGAACGATTATTATAACTCTCATCAATCTCTTGCTCAATATTTATTGGCACGCAGATTTGCTGACATCTCTCGCATTGTCAATCATCCCAGTCGCAATCACACTCTTGTTCGTTGTGCCACAATGGAGATATTATAACTGATGATGATCGATCTTATTCTCTTCGCACTCGGACTCGTCGGCCTGCTCATCGGCTCGACAACGGATCTGCAGCGACGAGAAGTGCCAGACTATATCAATTACGGATTGATCGCTGCAGCGTGCGGAATCCGGCTTCTGCATGCAATTCTGATGAATGATTGGCTCCAACTCTTGTTCGCAGTCATCGGCGGATTTTTCTGCTTCGGCATTGCGTGCATTTTTTTCTATACGGGGCAGTGGGGCGGCGGCGATGCAAAGATGCTCATTGCGATGGGCGCGCTGTTCGCTACTTTTCACTCATTCGTGCTCTCGGCGCAGTATACGGTTCCTGCAATATTCTTTGCGTGGTTTCCAGACGGCCTCATCCAGCATATCCTCGACTATAATCTACTCTTCATCGGCTATCTCATCATCAATATCCTCATCGCCGGCGCAATCTATGGAATCCTTTGGTCACTCGCTCTTGCAGTCATCCACCGGACGGCGTGGTGGGATGCAGTGAAGAAATTGCTGCGGACAAAACGGATGAGAGTGATTGGTGTCGCAGCGATAATCTCGGTCGTCGTCTTGTGCATCCTCGGACTAACGATGCAAGCACAACAAGCGCAATTGCTGCGACTCTTCTTCTTCGGACTTGCTGTCGTCGTGATTTTCGGCTACTCACTGCAACTCGCAGTTACTGCTGTCGAGCGCGCCTGCATGATCCGCACGATGCTTGTCAGCGATCTGACGGAAGGAGAGTGGATACAGAAAAAAATCGTCGTCGACGGAAAATACATCTGTGGGCCAAAGGATCTCGGCGTGACTGAGGATCAGATAAAACTCCTCAAAAAAAAGAGAATCAAATCAGTCGTCGTGAAGATTGGCATCCCATTCATCCCGGCGTTCCTCATCGGATTTTTGACCACCGTATTCATCGGCAATATATTCATCCATATTCTCACTCTCTAATCAAAACAAGCAGCGCCAATCCTCGAGCCCTGATCATTTTCTCGTCGAGATTCAAGTTCCATGCGCAATCTCGCTCTTTCTTGACGAGAAAAGAGAAATGCTCCGACGGAGAATAAATCTCAAAATCGCAAAGTATATAAAGAGGCGAACCAAAAATTCCAACACGACAAAATAAGCTCGTCTTGTTTTGCCTTAGAAAAAAGAAACATTTGAGGTATATACCAAAATGGCAGCAGAAAAAGTAGCAAAAGTTGGCGTTAGCCGAGAATCAGGCTATCTCTATTTCATCGACAAAGATGGCGATGTTTCACGAGCAATCATGGCACGTGGCGCATCGAAGAAGCGCGGTTCGAAGAAAGTAGCAAAGGTTGGCGTCAAGAAAGTTGGCGGATTCCTCTACTTCCTCGACAAGAAGGGCGACATCTCACGAGTCAAGATGGCTCGAGGCCGAAAGTAAATTCTTTCGACTTTAATTTTTTCTTTTTCTCATTCTTAAAAACAGTTTTTGAAACTCAAATTTAAATAAAGATGTTTGTTCTCCGAAATATATGTGGGAAACATCTCGACCAGTCCTTAATGATGCTGAGATAGCGAAAGCTATCGAAGATGGCCTGATTGTCGTTAAAGACAAAGCAAGATACCGAGGAGAGGGAGCGAAGAATTTCATCCAGCCCGGCAGCTTAGATCTCGTCTTGTCTGGCAGCGAACCACCAATGCCAACGTTCATGGAATTCCAGCTGCAAGTCAGCAACAAAGCCCACATTATTCCGCCCGCTCTGACGCATCATGAACATCTCGATGACTCATTTGTGACATTTTTCCCGCAATCATTGACTGAGACATATGATGACAATTTAACATGGTATGATTCACGCGTGTTCAACGAAGTCAATGTCGAGCTAAGAAGCACAGTCCGCCGCTTAGGACTTGAGCTTGAGCATCAGACGATGTATTTTGGCGATGACTTTGCGACATTCGTCGTGCGAAATGCGCGATCGTATCCGATCAGCATCGAGAAAGGGACAAAAATCAGCCAAGCGATTTGGAAGCAGATCATTCATTCAGACGCGCAGGGAAGAGTGAGCGATGACTATCGCTTTGACCCCATTGGAAGCGGACGTGTTGTGACAACTGATGCTGAGCTTGAATCACTTTTCAAGTCTGGAGACATAAATCTCGGAAGCAATCCAGTATTCTCAAATGGATTCGTCTATTTCCACGCAGCACGCAAAGCAACACGAAACCCACAGCAGCATATTGTGCTTCGTGCTAATAAAGAAGTCTACTGTCTTGATGACAACGGGCAGCGAACCGATTTCAGAACGAGGGTGAACACGTCTGATATTCATCGGATCAACCGCGGAGAGTTTGCCGATATAGAAACAACGGAAACGATTGCTCTTTCCAAACGAGTCGGAATACAAGTGTTCCATGGACGCAATGAAATAGGACCAATCCCGATCGATGGCGGAGCAGCCTCCCAGAATTGGCAGATGAAGTGGTCGACAGGAGGCGGATGGATCGATCCGAATTACAAGGGAGCATTCTCTGTGCAGCCGAAGAATTACCATGACGATCTTGTCGTAAGAACTGGTGATGTCATCGGACTTGGGCGCATCGTCTTCTGGGAACAGGGCGTGAAGATGGGATACGGATCGCAACGCGGATCACATTATCAGCATGTGAAAGGGTTTGTTGCGACACAGCAACATTGACTGAGCAAGCAAATCTTTAAAACAGCAAGTACGTCCTCCGTGACATGATGAATAAACCGATTGTTTGCCTCGGAATAGAATCAACCGCTCACACATTCGCTGCGTCAGTCATCAAATCGACTTCACAGTCTCAGTCTCCACCTAAAAATGAAATCCTCTCTAATGTCATCAAGGGATTCACGACGAAGTCCGGGGGGATGATCCCAAATCAAGTCGCGGAGCACCACGTCGAGCACTGCGATGCAATCATTTCCAAAGCGCTTGCCGATGCGCATGTATCGATGACTGATGTGACGCTCATCGCGTACAGCCAATCGCCAGGCATCGGACATATGCTTCGCGTCGGCGCGGCGTGCGCGCGAGCGCTTGCGATCAAACACAAGATTCCACTGATTGGTGTGAACCATTCGATTGCGCATCTGGAGATCGGCAGACTGCTCACGAAAGCAAAAGATCCAATCCTTGTCTACGTCAGCGGAGCGAACACGCAGATCATCGCGTATCTAGGGAAGCGCTACCGAATTTTTGGCGAGACGCTCGATATGGGCATCGGCAATTTCCTCGACAGTTTTGGCCGAGAAGCAGGACTCGGATTTCCCGGCGGACCGCAGATCGCAAAACTTGCCGACGAAGCAAGCGCGAACGGACGCGTTGCGAATTATATCGAGCTCCCATACACCGTCAAAGGAATGGATATGAGTTTTGGCGGGCTTGAATCGAATCTGCGCCAGAAATTGGCGAGCAAGAAATACGATTTGCGAGATTTGTGTTTCTCCGTCCAGGAAACAATCTTTGCGATGGTGACTGAGATTTCCGAGCGAGCGTTGGCTCACTGCGGAAAAGACGAAATCGTGCTCGGCGGCGGCGTGGCGTGCAACAAGCGACTGCAGCAGATGATATCACAGATGTGCGATGCGCGCGGCGCGCGCGCATATTTCCAGGAAAATCAATATTATGTCGATAATGCGGCGATGATCGCGTGGCTTGGTGTCCTTGAGTGTCGCGCAGGCATGACGACACCAGTTTCTCGCGCGACGATCGACCCATATCTGCGTGCAGATGAAGTCGAAGTTGTCTGGCGAAAATAAATTGTTTATCGTAAAATATTTGCATTGATTTCTTTCTTTTTTCCGATTTTGGTTTGAAAGAATTTGAATAGACGTCAAGATACTTCTGTCATCACAATCCAGAGGATGTATATGACGCTATACTCAGTCAGCTCAATCGGCAAATCGATAAAACATTACGCTGTGTTCGGTTTTGTCTGCGTCGGTCTCGGCGTGTATCTGGGTTCGTGCACGAGTTGTGTGAACAATGCCGGAAAGCCAGGAACGTCGAGCATGAAGAGCGACGAATTATCAGCGGGGGAGGGTAGAAACAACACTAGGAATGCTTCTGACATTGCGCATGCCCCATATTTTCCTCCGTCGTCCGTCGGTATGTTCGAACAATATACCGAGCCGCCGTCACGATATACGGAGCCGGCGTCTCGCGCTGACTCGCGACAGAGATTTGATCAGCCCTATCTATCTCGGCGCCCTCTGCAATTAGCAGAGAGAATTTCTCGATAACAGTATTTGCGCAGCTTCAGCAATATGACGCGAGATATTTATATAGCCTGCTTCTCTCTTCTCATCAACAAAAATGGCACAAGAGGAGCAAGAAGTGGACGAAAGACAACAACAGAATCAGCACGACGCGAGGCAGGCTTCTTCTTCGGCGGTTGATCCAATTGTTGCTGCACAACCTAAGAAGATGCTGCACTCGCAATTATCACCACAGGCAATTTTCTCGCAACTCTTAGAACGCCTCAAGTCTGAGAACGAGTCTATCGACGAGTCGATTGTGAAGAAAGCGTTCACGATCGCGATGGTCGCGCACGGAAGTGCTGTGCGAAAGACTGGCGAATCATATGTCATGCATCCGCTGCGCATCGTTGCGTCGCTCATCGATTTGCATTTCTGCGACGAGCAGACGATCTGCGCAGCATTCCTCCACGATGTTCTCGAAGAGTCGACGATTCCAAAGGAGCAGCTCGCGGCAGAATTCGGGAATGACATCGCAAATATCGTCGACAGTTTGACTGTTCTCGATACAAAGCAAGTTTCTTTGGAGGAGAGAAAAGCGCAGAATCTGCGCAAGATCATCCTTGCGATGGTCAAGGATATCCGCGTCCTCATCATCAAACTCGCTGATCGTCTTGACAATATGCGGACAATCGAAGTGATGTCTGACGAGAGCAAGAAGCGAAATTCAGAAGAGACGCTCAACGTCTACGCGCCGCTCGCAGAGAAGATCGGTCTGTATGGTATCAAAGCGGAGCTTGAAGATCTTGCGCTGCGTTGGCTTGAGCCTGCGATGTTCACGTTCATCAAGAGCAAAGTCACGGCGAGCAAAGAAGAGCGCGAGCAGAATACGCGCGATATAACTCGCGCAGCGGAGCGGATCCTTGCAGGCATCGTTGTTGGACAATCTGAGCAGCTTGGCAACGGTAACGATGGCAAACATGCTATGACGGATAGCGCTGAGAACAAAACAGACAAAAATGATGCGGTCACTGCAACAATCAAAGGCCGCGCGAAACATTTCTATTCAATCTACAAAAAAATGGTGAACGAGAATAAGACGATCGCCCAGATCTATGATTTGTACGGTCTGCGCATCACCGTGAAGACTGCGGAAGAATGCTATCAAACCTTGCACATGTTTGAGCAAGCGTGGCAAATAATCCCTGACAGATTCAAAGATTACATCAAAGAGCCGAAAGCGAACGGCTACCAGTCGTTGCACCAGAATTTCATCGTCGACGATAAAGTCGTCGAAGTGCAGATACGGACGAAGGAGATGGATGCGGTCGCGGAGCTTGGCATTGCGACGCACTGGAAATACAAGAATACTGGCCGCGACCGAAAACTTGAGCGAAAGATCTCGTGGATCCGGCAGCTTCTCTCGTGGAAACAACGATCAGGCAACGGCTCGCCGCAGATGCAATTCTCGCTCTTCAAAGATGAGATCATCTGCATCACGCCGAAAGGCGATCCCGTCATTCTTGCCGACGGCGCGACGCCGGTCGATTTTGCATATTTGATCCATTCAGACATTGGCGATCGGATGAAAGTCGCGAAAGTAAATGGAACGCTGGTTCCATTCGACACAAAATTGCATAGCGGCGATATTGTATCGATCGAGACTGCGAAAGACAAGACTGTGTCGAACAATTGGTTGTCGATGGCGAACCATACAAGTACGCAGCAGAAAATTAGACGGGCGCTCGGCATAGAAGGCGAGCAGCTCGCTCCGCGAAAAAAGAAACGAAAGCTTGCGCAGAATGTCGACATCGCGAACGCATACCAGACGCTCGAACAATTCCGCAGCCTTTCACGCAAGACGCCGATCAAAGTTTCGCACTGCTGCAATCCCGGCATCGAAGACCCGATCGTCGCATTCTACACGAAAGGGAAGAAGCTTATCACCGTGCACAAAATAACATGCCCGAACCAATATGCTCTGGATCAGCGACTCAAAGTCATCCTTGCGACGCCGGCGCAGAAACAGCACACGACGACGCAGATCGATATTCTCATCGACGACACACCGGGTGCATTCGTCAATATCCTCGATCTCATTTTTGAGCACAAGATAACAGTCAAAGAAGTCGAGAACAAAGATGCGGGCAACGTTGTCTATCTCTCGATAAAAGTCGCAAAGCACGATGGAAGCGAAACGCTTGTAGAGCAGATAAAGAAACTGCCCGGCGTCAAGGACGCGAAGCTTGCCGGCTGAGCAATTCTTTTGCGAGCAGATGTATCTGCTGCGGATCCTCGTTGAGCAGGTCGTCGAGCCGTTGCGGAAGTGTCCCGACTTTTGTGACGCCGTCTTGCGCAAATATGATCCGCGGCGGCGTTCTCTGGTATGAAACCAGTAACTGTGACTGCTGCGGCTGCGGTCCATGCCCTGTTGCCGTAGTGTTGATAGCTGAATTCTCTACAACAGTCACGGCGAGATCTTCGTGGAAATATTCTTTCTTCGCGCAGTAATATCCGACGCCGAATGCTGCCGCTATGCTGACGAGATAGGGAAGTGATATCAGTTTATTTTGATGCTGCCCTGTCCGATCAAACATATTTCCCTCCGTGATTGCCACTCATCAATGCCCCCGGAATTTCTTTTTGCGACAGCCTATATTTTGCTTTCACTCTTTCTAATGAACACCGACGGACAAGAGAGAAAGGAGATAGTTGTGGTATATGTGTCGATAATTTTCTTCTGCAATCATTATTTTTTGAATCGCTCTTTTTCATTGCCGCACACCTTGCGTATACTGCCAGAGATTTGGTTTTTCTTCTTGTTCAACAAATTGTTGCACAAGATTGTCGATCGTGATCGCGTTGTAAAGCCTCGGATTGGTGCGCATCATTGTTTGCGGCGGATCTTGGAATCGCTGATATCCATTTCCGACGGCATCGTCGCTGTTCGTTGAGTGATGACTTGATCCAGGAATGATGCGCTCTTTGACGTTGTCAGCGATGTGAAGAATGTACGGCGAATATTTCGCGCCGAAATAGACTGCGCTGCAGATGAGGAGTGCGCGAAATGCGCCTTCGACTAGTTTCTCGGGTGTACTCATGCAGCAAGAATTGCTGTGCGATGGATTAATAGGTTGCTACAGACATCACGGAAAAAGACAAGAAGAAAGAGAGAAAATTACTTGCGGACCGAAAGTTCGATGACGTTGCCTTTCTGATCGATGGAGAATTGCGAGATTCCGGTGAAGACAAGGTCGTTTCCCTCGAGGAAATAATTGAGGTTGGAGTCGCTGTTGACGATGACAACCTTCTCAGTGTTCGGAAATTCGAATTCTTTCTTCGGGAACTCTGCCGTGAACGGATCGAGGGAGTCAAACGACTTGATGAACGCAGTCTTGAACTCTTCCGGTCGCTTTCGCGGCATTCTTCCGATGATTATCGATTTCGCTTGGAATGTCTCTGCCATGGTAATTTTGATATCGTTTTCGTTTATAAAAGTATGCCGCGGATGTGGATTTTGTCGAGTGTGATTGTTGGCTTGATTGTTGCACTC